>CAZSJP010000415.1:3262-4992 GCA_964606675.1 uncultured bacterium | reverse complement strand
GGCGGAAATCCCAAGACTCGGAACGACCGAAGGCACGACGCGTCCCCAGCCAGGACCGACAGTAGAGCGCGTATGACCCGCGAACCTCATCATGCAGGCAAACGTTGTGGAAGTCGGCGCTCTGCGCAACGAGCGGCTCGTCGAGTCGCTCCCAGCGAAGACCATCGGGAGACACGCTGCCGAACAGCGCCGTGCCTTCGTTGAACTCGCTGCGCGGGTCGATCTCGTCCGGCCGCCGCGCTATCCATCGCTACGATGCTTGAGAGCGCGGGGAGGTACGACGCAGGCGCGATGCTGCTCGCGTCGGTGGAGCGGGTACCCGAGGTGGTCAGAGCGAACGGCTTTGTCATGTGCTGGCCGCATCTACTCCGCACCGGAGGACGCCCGTACCTGCCGGTGGAAACCAATGGAGAGTGGCCAAGCCCTGCAACCGACACTGACGTGTGGCAGGGCTCGACCCCGACTCGTTCGACGGCGTCAGCTCACGAGACCAGTCGGACACGCTGCGCAACCACCGCGGATGGCTGGCGATGAACGGCTCGCGACGTTCTATCAGCACAGAAGCAAGCTGACCGAGGCGAAGCGGATCCAGGATAGAGAGACGGCGGTGGCGCTTCGGGACCTCGCGTCGGGCTACCACGATCGGCGCCGGCTGCTCAACACGCAGAGGGACCTGAGCAGCCTCGAACGCGAGGTGGGCGAGGTGGTGACGCTCGGCCATGACATGGTGCCGGATGGCTCGATGCGCTGCGAGATGCTCTCCGGTGAGCCAGGGAAGACGTCCAAGGTCGAAGAAGTGTATCTTTCGGAGTACCGTTCGGTGGAGGACGTGGTGACTCGGATCAGCAGGTTCACCGACGAGGTCTGTGACGAGAAACAACTTGCATTCGACGCATCACACAACCATTCGCTGCAAGCCTCTCCTGGGGGTCCGGCCGCAGTCCGAACGAGTGCGCGAGCGGGTGTTCCGCCTCGCCACATTCACCGAACCGGGAGGCAGCATGGGGGTGCAATGGAAGACGTTGTGTCACGCGGCGACATCATCCGCACGGTCTGGCCTTCGAACGCCGAGTCGGCTCTCGATCTCTACCTCGGAAGCGGTCGCTCCGGTGCGCGCTTCAACGCGTGGGGCCTCATGAGCGCCGCCGGCACTGTCGCGGCAGACGGAAAGCGCACAGAATCCTACCTCATGCATGCCGATCACTGGCATCGTGGCATTCACGGGCTCGACTTCTGGCTGCCGGTCGCGGGCGTCGCGTGGGACGGTCTGCCCGCCGAACCGCCGCGACGTTACCGACAGGAGCATTGCCTGTACGACGGCACCTTGACAACCGCCCTTGGGTGGCCGGGTCTCCACGTAACGGTAACATGCTGGTTCAATCCCGATCGGCGAGACGTCCTCGCGGTCGAGGTCGCGTACGAGTCGTCGACGCAGTCTCCCGTTCCCTCGCTCGTCGTGTTCCCTGCCACAGCGTGCGAGTCCGGCTACGGACAGCGCATGGAAGGAACGCTGACCGAGTCTACCCTTGAGGCGGACCTGGGGCGCTGGGCAGGCCGGCTCGAGATCGGTACGGCTAGGACCGCACTCGCCGTCCGTGCGATCACGATGAGCGGGACGACGCGGATGGAGACGCGGCACGGCGGGGTGCGCCTCGTTCCGACGGCGGAACGGGGTCGGTTCCTGCTGCTCCTTGCTTGCTCCTCGGAGGATCGGCGGGAGCAGATGCTGG
>CAZSJP010000415.1:0-3239 GCA_964606675.1 uncultured bacterium | reverse complement strand
TCGTCGCCCGAACGCTATGCCGAAGAGTCTGCACAGGCGTGGCACGCGCGTTGGGGCGGCGCGTCCGTCGAGCTTCCGACACCCGAACACCAGGGGCTGTGGGCGCGGTCTCTGTCGTACGTGCTCGCGAGCTACGGTCCCGACGTCAGGTCTCCGGCGCCTCCGATGGGCTGGTCCGGCACCGGCTGGAAGTTCGGCTTCCCTCAGGACCTATCGTACATCCACCCGGCGTTACTGCGCCTCGGACACCTGGATATCGCCCGTGCGTGGGTGGAGGCGTACCACCGGCACATCCCGGCGATGGAACGCTTCACGCACCGGACGTGGGGAGTCGACGGGACGATGTGGGCGTGGGAGTTCCCGATCGGGCAGGACTCAGATCTGCTGAGCGACGGTGCGCCGAACTGGTTTCAGTATGAGATACACAACGCGGCGTACCCGGCCCGGATGGCCCGGGAGGCATCGTGGCACGTGGCGGACGAAGGTTGGACGCGAGATATTGCGTGGCCCATCGTTTCGGGATCGGCGCGGTTCTTCAGCGCCTTGCTGGCACGGGAGGTCGACGGCACGTGGGGTGTCCACGCGGCTCCGTCGATGGGGCAGGACGAGATGGGCGGGCAGGATGCGCGCAACTACCTCTGCTCGCTCTTCAGCGCCCGCTATTGCCTTCAGACCGCGCTCGCCATGGCCGACGAACTGGGCATCGGCGATCCTGAACTGGAGCGCTGGCGCCGGATTCTCTCCCACGGCTTGGCGTTCGAGCGGCTCCGCGATCGCAAGCTCGGCATTCTCGCGACATGTGAGGGTATCGCAGGAAGCGATCAGATAGGCGAAGAGAAACACCCGGTGCAGCTCAACCCACTCACGTTCCTACCACTCGGCCGAGCGCCGGACGAGCACGTGGTGCGCGCATACGAGCTGCGCGACGAGCTGTGCGCCGGGATCAAATCCGAATTCTCGTACGGATGGACGCTGCCGGCGTTCTGGCTGGCGGCGGCTCACATGCGTCGCCCGGAAGAGTTCCTTGCCGAGTTCGAACGAGCGCTGCCGTTCCGGATTGTCGATCCCGAGTGGATACAGATCCATGAGTCGTCCGGCGGGTGGCCTTTCTACGTAACAAGCAGCGGCCTCTATCTCCAGGCCGTCCAGGATGCGCTCGTGAGCGACTACTGGGGCGATACAGAGGTCGGAGCGGCCTGCCCCGACTCGTGGCGCGAGGTCCGATTCACTAATCTCCGGACCCGAGACGGAAGTGTGCTCAGCGGTCGGCGAGCCGGCCCGTCGTGGCAAGTGGATCGCGCGTGACGAGGGTCCTGCTGACCACGCAGAGCCGCGCCCCGAAGCACGATCTACGGATGGCAGGGATCTGAGCCGGTCCGCATGTGGGATCTGCTGGCCGTCGACCCCACGCTCACTACACAATCGGCCTCCCGAGAGGCCCGATGTCATGAATTGAGATCTTCCTTTCATCGGCCGATCACACCCGACCGACAGAACTCCAGTTATCACATGAGACTCCCTCTGAGTACGGGCGTCAGGTTCACAGTGCCCGCGCGATCGGCTGACCCCGTTGAAGCTCCATGCGGGCACCACCACCGGTCGACAGACCACCCCTTCCGAGCAGCTTCACGGGATGGATCGCCTCCAGCCGAGAACCTTCGCAGGCTAGGCGCCAGCCAGGCCCGCCGTCTGCCGAACCCCTGTCTCCAGACTGTCGACCGCGTGGGACTCAAGGGCCAGACTGGTGGCTCTCAATGCCCAGGTGGAGGACGACTTCGGCCAGTCGGTGTTCATGTCCGGCGATGAGACCATCGTCGGGGCGAAAAGAGCTGTGGAGAGCGAGGGCCGGGGGCGCCCTGCGATGACTGTGGCGACACTCATAAATACAGGGATAGTCACATGGTTACCTAGCGCGTATATTGCCTGTGGGGTCTTGGACGGGCCCCGGCCGGGGTCGGGCAAGGGCTTGGAGAAATCGCGTGGCGCAGGCCGCCGCAGCGGCAGGCCGACAGCGTGCCGCTCACACCGTGTCACCCGCGCCGCATCCAAATCGCAGAGGAGAACGATCATGCCTCGCCGGTACATGATCCACTGTGTCGCCGCCATCCACCTGGTGGCGGCAGTTTCGACCGCCTTGGCCACGAACGTGAGTGGTGACATCCCCACTTCTGCCTGGACCTCTACAGGCAGCCCGTACCGTGTTACGGGCGCGCTCACGATCCAGGCGGGCGACACGCTCACCATCGAGCCCGGCGTCGAGGTGCTCTTCGATGCCGACGTAGGTATCACCGTGTACGGAGCGCTGGTCGCGGTTGGTGCCGAGGGCGACTCGATCGTCTTCGATGTCGGAGCGGCCGCCGAGTGGGCGTCCGTGAGCCTCCGCGGCAGCGCCACGTTGTCATACACGCGGTTCTCGCACGCCAATGGCGGCACGGGTGGCGCCATCCGCGCCCACGGAGGTTCCGTCATCTCGGCGAGCGATTCCCGCTTCAACGACAACCAATGCACGGGAATGGGCGGCGCGGTCAACGTGGCAGATCTGACCACTGCGTCGAGCTTTACGAACTGCGTATTCGAGAACAACACCGCGGGGAGCAACGGCGGCGCCATAGCGTGCGAGCGAGATGGGTTGCCTCTGTACATTACCGATTGCGTATTCCGCAACAACACGTCAACCAACACGAACTGGGCCTATTCGGGTGGCGCGATCGGCGTCCGCTTCTCCGCCGCCGTGATTACCGGCTGCCTATTCGTCGGGAACACGGCCGATGGGGGCGGCGCCATCAACGTTGGTGGCTATTACCCGGCGTGGGCCGAGGTCGACAGGTGCACGTTCAGCGGGAACTCCGCCACCTATGGCGGCGGCATACTCATCTCAGGCTCATCATCTGGTTCCGGCACGGTCACCGTCACGAACAGCATCTTCTGGGGGAACACGGGCACAGAGATCGATCCCCGCGACGCGTACTCGACGGCGAACGTCACCTACTCGGATGTCGAGGGCGGATACGCCGGCACCGGCAACATCAATGTCGATCCCCTCTTCGCTGACCCTGCGGGTGGCGATTACTCACTGCAGCTTATCTCGCCGTGCGTCGACGCAGCCGACCCGGCCAGCCCGACCGACCCGGACGGCTCGCGGGCCGACATGGGGGCGATCACTCACGATCGGACCGGCTACCTCTCGGGGCTCTTCACGACTTCCACATGGACCAAGGCGAACAGCCCATACTACATCC
>CAZSJP010000414.1:0-4995 GCA_964606675.1 uncultured bacterium | reverse complement strand
AGCATCGCTCTGATGCCCCGTGTGGACAACCTGATGAGAGATCACATCTAGGGAAGATCTGTCCGTCGCAGGTTCGGCCCAGGAGCAGCACGTCCAACTCCATGCCGCCCCGATGCTCACGATGGCCGAAATTGCCGCCGTACCTCAGGCTGACGTCCAGGTATGCGACCTGCGATCCGGGGTAGCGTGCGCGCAGATGGCCGGTGGCGCTCTGCATCGCCTTGAGGATGTCCTTGTGTCCGTAGGACCGCCCTCTCAGCCATCGCCCGACGTCGTACGATATCAACCCGCGGCCCATGAGAGGGAACAGCGACCAGTTGGACCAACAACCGGCCTTGAGGCGAAATGCGATGGGAGCGGCACAGATGCCTGCGGTAAGCAGCACAACTTCCGCAACGGCGAGAAAGACGACCCATTTCGCTCGATCGATTGCCACGCTTCGCACCAGCCCGCCCCCTGGGTTGCGATGATAGTACCTGCCTGCATAGCGACTTACGCTTGACGGTCCGTGGAACGTCTCACGACGCGGAGATCGATGCCTCAAGACGCAAATTACGGAATGCGGTCGAGTGGTCGCAACCGACGTGATGTCGCGCGCCGATTCGGGAACACGTGTCTGGAGCGCGCGGGCGCGACGACGGTCGGATAAGAGAGCGGCGCGCCCTGCATCGAGTGAACGCTTCGCCCATGGGCGCAGAACGGAGTGGGAGGGCGAGCATGCCGGCTCGGCGGTATGAGGCGGCGTAGCGGGAAGACGACGCTAGCCCTACCGGATGGGACTCGGCGTCGGGTGAGGCGATACGGTTGTAGTTGCAGCCGGGGTGCTAGGCCGAGGCGTGCACGCGGTTTTCGAGCGGCACTTCGATGTGGACCCGCGCTACGGCGGGCAGTTCGGGGCGGAGTTCCGTCAGAGCCTGGGGAGCGAAACCGAGGTGTACGTAAGCCACCTGCGTGCCCGGCTGCAACACATGAATGCGCAGCAGTTCGGCGATGTGCTGTTGCTCCAGCGCGATGTCGTCTTCCGGTACGAGTATCACGCAGGCGCCATCCGGAAGGAGATCGAGCAACTCCGACCGCGTCTGCGCGTAGCGAACGAACATCGACCATAGCTCGGACTGACGCTTCGTATCGTACCAAGACTCCACCGCGGACCGGCGGCGAATCATATCATGTCCCCTGGTCTGCAGCGATTGCGGCAGACACCCAGCAGCCCCCCGCCGAACCATAGTCCGGCGTACTAGCGCCGCTTCGGGTTCGCTGCCAGCCATCCATCCCCCAGGTAGGAAGCGGACGCCTGCACGAGGCCCTCGCAGCATGTTCCAACAATCTAAAGTAGCATGAAATCATTGTCTATCCAAGGTATCTCCCGTTTCGCGGCCGATCCGTGACGCGCGTCACAACTCGCGAGTCGCTACCCTCGCGCGGATTCGGGTCCATTGCCGGAGGGAGGCATTGCGCTTTAATTAGTGGTGTCTATGGCCCGGCAATGCGCCGGGGCGCGCTGCGCCGCAACCCGATGTGTAGGACTACAATTGGCCGACGAACAACTCATCGCGGACCGACCTGACGGCACACGGAGCCGCACGGTCGATCTCCATACCCACACGACGGCATCCGATGGCACGTACTCGCCTGCGCGCCTCGTCGAGCTTGCGGGTGAGTACGGCCTCTCAGCCATCGCCATCACCGACCACGACACGGTCGCCGGGATATCCGAGGCAACCGAAGCCGGTGCGCGCACCGGCGTGGAAGTGGTGGCCGGAATCGAGATCAGCGTCGAGTACCCACGGGATCGCGGGGTGATGCACATCCTCGGATACGACCTCGACACGCAGAGCCCCGCTCTCCTCGAAGCGCTGGAATGGGTCCAGGAGTGGCGGCGGGACCGCAACCCTCGGATGGTCGATCGGCTGCGAGAGATGGGGATCGACGTTTCCATCGAGGATGTCGAAGCCGTCGCCGGCGGTGGTCAGATCGGGCGACCTCACATCGCTCGCGCAATGGTGGCCAACGGTGCCGTCGGGAACTTGCAGGAGGCATTCGACCGCTATCTGCAGCCCGGAGCCCCGGCGTACGTCGACAAGGGGCGGCTCGGGCGCGAGAAGGCGATGGACGCTATCCGGGGCGCCGGCGGCGTGACAGTGCTTGCCCATCCGGGGCAACTGGGCATCGGCGATGGAGATCGGCTGAGGAGTGCGGTCGAGGAGCTTGTAGACATCGGGCTTTGCGGCATCGAGGCGCATTACAAGGACCACTCCCCCGAGCGGACAGCGACGTACGTCGACATGGCGGAGCGCCTCGGGCTTGTCGCCACGTGTGGAAGCGATTTCCATGGCGACTCGGATTCCGCCGTGCATCCGTGGGCCGACGGCTCACCGATTAGGCAGCCATACGCCGTTCTAGAACGGCTCCGGGCGGCTCCATGAAACCTGATGCGCCCGTTCCGGAAGGCAGCGACATCGTCGCGGCCGTCGACGATGTGGGGTGCCACGTCGTGAGATGCCCGCCGAGGCAACGGGGGAGGAATGCGGCGTTCGCACTGGCGGGGCTGGGCGCGGGCGTGCTGCTCGGATTGGTGAGCGCCGGCGGCCTCGCCGAGGGCGCGTCGCACCCCTCGTGGGGTGCACAACTGTTCCTGTGGGGTTGGCTCGGCCCGCTGGCGGTGATCTCCGTGCTGCTGATCATACGCGGCGCCATGACGCTCGGGCGCACGTGGAGAACCGACGTTCTGATCTGGGACGACTCGATTGTGCGGCACATCGCGGAAACGCCGTGGGCCACGAGGCACGTGCTCGACGTCGCGACGGACCGACTGGATCCGCTCGACCCACCAACCGCGAGCGATACTCCCGAGTTGAGCGATCGGGCCGCGCGGGACGAATTCAAGTCGCCGCTGTTCCTTCGGTACAGACCCGAGGGTACCGACAAGGCGACGATCCATCTGTGCATGGCCAGCCTGAGCTACGACGAGCACCACTGGCTCGCATCGCTTCTCAACCCGTCTCTTGCTAGTGGCGCACCCCCGGACAAGGGCCCTGTGTCCGGCTCCGAAGCCACGGAGGACGAATGATGGTTCGCAGGCTCATCGTATGCGCGGTCACGGTCGCGTCGATCGCGGCGTGGGCTTTCGGGTGCACGCCCGGAGCGCCCGCACGAGACCAGGCCGACACGCCGGGCCGATCGGGTCAGGCGCAAAGGCTCAACAACCTGGTTGCGCAACTGGCACGTCTGCGCGGGCCACTGACCGAGAAGGCCGAGCTGCGGTTCACGAACCCGCGCCAAGGGTGGATCTACATCGGCGCTTGGTCGGACGCGCCGGACGGTGTGCGCCTGACTCTCGACACGAAAGCTATCCCGTCCCGAATCGTCGGTTCAGATGCGGCGCAGAACGCGATCGTCGAGTCGATGCGGTTCCTGCGGGCGGGCATGCACACGGTCGAGGTCGTTGCCGATGGCGGTGCCACGATCGACAGCGTCGTCGTCCGAGCAATCCCGGAGCTGATCTTCTGCAAGTACGGCTACCATCCTCACGTGCCCGAGTACGGCCCATACGATTGGGATTTCCTCAAACGCCACGTTCTGCCGCACACGAACACAGTCATCGGCAACGGATCGCCTGAGCAGGCCGAACAGATGGCCGAGTGGAAAGCGCTTGGCGGCCGATGGCTGGTGGAGTGTCCGACGCCCGGCTACAGCGCCGACTCGATCTCGTCCGATGAAGTATTCGAGGCATGGGCCGCCAGCATAGGCATGCAGGATTCGCTCTCGGACGGGATCATAGTCGACGAGTTCCACGAGAACGACAGTCCGAAGTACGCCGCCTGGAGCGACGGCGTTCGCCGACTGCGAGATGCGTTCCCAGACAAGACGTTCTACCCGTATTTCGGCAGCCCGACGATGTCGAAATACGAGGGCAGCAAGGGGTTCATCGGCGCCGTATTCGAGGCCGGCGGAGTCGTCGCGTGGGAACGCTACATGTTCGAGCGCTACGACCGCGAGGTCGGCGAACGGATGATAGAACGACGCGTCGATCGGTACATGGGCGATTGGATCGCAACCTACCCTGGCTGCGCCGCTCAGATGATAGCGTGCCTGGGCTACCTCACCATCACCGAAAGCCTGGACATCCATCCATCGGTCGACTACAAGGTCTTCATGGACATACAGTTTCAGCACCTGGCCACGGCGCCGCAATTCGACGGCCTGCGCGGCATAATGGAATACACGTCCGGATACGCGGACGAGGAGACGGTCCGGTGGGCCGCGCGGCTCTACAGGCATTACGGCATCGAAGGGAACACGGGGCTGCTCTCGGACCGATACGGGTTCGCCTACCGCCTGAACCACATCGACAACCCTGACTTCGCGATGGGCACCGAGGGGTGGCACGTCGAAGCGGCAGGCCACTGGCTCGATTGCGCCGGACGCAGCATGGACGGATACAGCCACCTGCAAGGCCGCATGCCGACCACCACCGCCGGCGACTCGTTCCTCCGGATGAAGCGCTACGAAGCACGCCCCAACACTGTGAGCCAGAATATCGTTGGCCTGGTGCCGGGGAGGCTCTACAGCGCCAAGATGATCAGCGGAGACTACGGGGAGCTTGTCGCCGGATCGTCGGAGCCGAAGAAGCACGGCGTGGTCTTGAGGATCGACGGTGCGGAGGAACTAGCGGACAAGAGCTTCCAGAGCGTCGTCCCGAACAACTACGCTCACGGCAGCGAGGCATTCAACAGGAGCAACCGGTACTGGTTCAACTACCACCGAGTGGTGTTCCGCGCGGCGGCAGACACGGCCACGATCAGCATATCGGATTGGCAGGATGCCGAGACTCCGGGCGGGCCTGTCGGGCAGGAGTTGATCGTGAACTTCGTCGAGGTGCAGCCGTACTACTGGGAGTGGAAGCCACTCCCAGTAGTGGGGAGTGATGCTCACTCCCGGTAGTGGGGAGTGATGCTCACTCCCGGTAGTGGGGAGTGATGCTCACTCCCGGTA
>CAZSJP010000413.1:0-5014 GCA_964606675.1 uncultured bacterium | reverse complement strand
CGACCGTAACCGTCCCGCCTAAGCCGATTGATTAGGTCCACCAGCACGATAGCGTTGTTCACCACGACACCGATGAGCACGATGATGCCGATCCACGCCATCTGATCGAACGGCGTCCCGAGCGCATAGAGTAACCAGTACACTCCGAGGAAGCTGAACGGCACCGACAGAAGCACCGACAGCGGCAGAATGAAGGACTCGAAGAGTATGCCCATCAGCAGGAAGACGAATGTGATGGCCATGATGACCGCGAACAACATGTCTCTGTCTTCTTGCCGCATCTGCTCGAATCGCCCCGACAACGTCCACTGGTAGCCACGAGGCATCTGGAATCCGTCGAGGGCCATCCTGATGCGGCCGCCCAGGTTACCTATATCCTCCTGCGTGCTGATGGCGGTGACGACCACCCTTGTCTTGCCGTTCTCGCGCCGGATGTTGTGCAGACCGCGTCCGATGCTGACGTCTACCAACGACCCGACGGTCGCCTGCCTGCCGCCCTGGCCCTCCACGACCAGGTTCATAACCTGGTCGAGACGTTGGCGGTCTTCCCGGCGCATTGTTACCCGCAGTTCAACCTCGCGCTCGTCTACACTGTATGCCCTCAGATTCCTGCCACGCAGCGCGTAACCGAGCGCCGACGCGACGCTCGATCCGTCCATCCCCTGCTGCTGAGCGCGATCGCGGTCGACCCTGAGGTGAAGCTCCTGGTCCGCCCGCTCCATGTCGGAGTCTACCTCCGTTATCCCGGGTACGAGCCGCAGCCGCCGTTCGACCTCGACCGAGAGCTTCACCAGTGTGGGCGTGTCGCTGCCATAGAGCGTGACGGACGTCCGCTGGGCCTCGTCCTGCTGGCGGTCTATGCTCATCTCGACGCCTGCGAACCTGGGAGCGTGCTCGCGGAAGTCGTCGATCGCTTCCTCTCGCGTCAGCGTTGTGTCGGTCGGGTAGCCGATCTTCTTCATGAAGTCCTGATACGCAACCGTGTACCACGCCCTGTCGTCCGGTTCGAGGTAGCCTGCGACGTATCCACCATGGCGCCACCCACGGACTCGCACGGCATGGACCTTGTACTTCTCGCGGCGGGTATTCATGAACGCTTCGTACTGTCTCAGGATGGGGTCGGTCTGGCTGGAGTCGTAGTGATCCGGCATGTTGAACCGGATGTACACCCCCCTTGAGCCATGCCAACGCCTGCCCCCGGCACGTGGAATCCTGTCCATGGGTATCGTGACGGAGGCTAGCAGCACGAGCGAGATCATGACCGTCTCGATGCGATGCTCCATCACCCAACTGAGCCCGCGTCGGTAGGCCCCCGACATTCGCGTGATACTGGCGGGTTCCTTGGGTGCGCCGCCGCCCAAGAGACGGCTTGTGATCAGTGGGATGAAGAGTAGGGCAACGAGAAGCGACCCGAGCAAAGCGAACACCACCGGCATTCCGATACGCGAGAGGTAGAACGACATTTCGGCGCTACCCGACATGAAGATCAGCGGCAGAAACACGACCACGGTGGTGAGTGTGGACACGGTTATCGCCAACCCCACCTCGCTGGCCCCATGGATAGCCGCTCTAGCCGGGGCCTCACCGGCGATCCGACGGGCGTATATCGCTTCCACCACGACGATTGAGTTGTCGACGACCATGCCGATTCCGATGATGAGGCCGGCCATGGTAAGCATGTTGAGCGACCAACCCATGAAGTACATAGTCGTCAGGGATATCAGCATGGAGAGCGGTATGGCGCCCGTGATCACGAACGTCATGCGGTATCTGCGAAGGAAGAAGTAGAGCACGAACAGCGCGAAGAGGCCCCCCCATAGGCCGGTATCCCGCAACTGGTCGAGCGATCCCTCGATTAGCGCGCCCTGGTTGAACGGTATGTGCAGCCTGAAACCCGCGAGCTGAGGCCGCTTCAGCAGATCGTTCTCCAGCACGTCGACTACGCGACGCGAGACCTCGACGGTGTTGGCCATCGATTCCTTGGAGATGTCGATCGACACTGCCCGGTCGCCGTCGATCCTCACGAACGACCTTTCCTCCGGTGGCGCGAACGTTACTTCCGCGACGTCGCCGAGGCGCAGGCCGGGGTGCCCGTCGATAGGCAGAGCCTGTATCTGCTCGAACGACGTAAATCTAGAGTCGGAGCGGACGTAGAGCTTGTGCGAACCGTCGTACACCCATCCGCTCGAAAGCGCGAAGTTGTCACGCTGGAGTTGGCTGATGAGCCGGTACACGTTGACACGGTGAGAGTTGATCCGGTCCTGGGCCAGGGAGATCTCTATCCGCGGCGCATGGGCACCCCACATGTCGACGTTCGCCACACCGTCGACACGTTCGAGCGGGCGGATGATCTGCTCGTACACCAGGGTGTAGAGGTCCTCCACGTCACGATCTATCGTCAGGCCCATCCACAGCACCGGGATGTCGTCTGTCGATCTCTTGCGGATCCAGACCCGCTTCACTTCGTCCGGCATCTCGACCATTATGCGGTCGATGCGATCGCGGAGTTGGTTGTATGCCTCGGACATGTCGACGGACTGACGGAAGCTGAGCGACGTCCAGCATCCGCGATGACTGCTCGACGTATAGACGCGCTCTATCCCGCCCATGGTCCGGAGGACGCCTTCGACAGGTTTGGCGATCAGTTTCTCGACTTCGAGCGCGCTGCTTCCGCGATATGGCACGTACACGCCAAGCCATCGCCTCTCCATGCCGCCAGGCAGGAGGCTGAGCGGGACTCGCGAGTACGCGATGTACCCGACGACGATGAGAGCCACGAATACCATGACGACCGTCACGGGCCTGCGCAGCGAGAGGCGCGGAAGCAGAGATTCTCTCAATTGGTGCACTAACGGCATGCAGATTGTCCTCTTGAGCCGTGCCGAGAGCCAGGCGCTCCGGCAACCACCGGCGCCGACTGCGACGCCAGGCATCGGCTATATAACGTTTGAGCGAGTCGGTTTCGCGTGTCCGCGCGTACGAGGCTGAGCCACTTCGGAGATATCGCGCCGTGTCAGCTCTCAGGGGGTGTTCGCTTATTCGTCGCTCAAGCCGTCGTTCCAGACGTATTCGCCGGATTTCTTGATATATACGCTGAGGAGCCTCTCTCTGAACCATCTTCGGAAGAGGGCTTCATCGCGGATCGCCGTTGCCCGGGCACTGGCAACAGCGAGATACGTCACGAGGCGCACGCTCAGGAACGCGACGATGAACAGCACGAAGGGCAGCAGATACAGCCCCATCCAGACTGTGTATGCGGCTCCGGCCACGGCAGCCAGCCCCACGACCACCAGTAGAACGGAGAGGATGTGGAGGTGAACGGGGCAGCCTTCGCCGCCGAGGATGGCCCACTTATGCGCGTGCGTCCGGTCGATCCCGAGGACGATGCGGCGCAACCGGTAGTCTTGCCGAAGTGCCTGGAACGTCTTCCAGTGGCTTTCCAGCCGATTAGGCGTCCCCGCCATCGCCATTTCCAGGTGTCGGAATGCCGTCCTTCAGGACGGCCACTATCCGGCGGACGTCATCGGGCGGTATCTTCGACTTGGACTTGATGTTTCGCATCTCCGCCATCACGTACCGCGTCGTCTTCTCGACGTCCATCGGCGGCGATATCTCGCCGACGAATTTGCCAACCTGGCGGACTTCCTGCGTTGTCCGGCCCAGGAACTTGGCAGCCTCGGCGAACGTCGCCTTGAAATCCGGCTCTGTGTCCTTCGGGCGCGCCGCGGTGCGCGCTCGCGCAGGGCGCTTACTTTTGGCCTCGGGGGTCGGCTCGGCCTCGCTGGGGGGCGACGGCTCCTCCGGTGTCGCCACGGAAGCATCTTTCGCCAAGTCAGGCGAAGGATCCTCAGGGCTCGCAGCGGCCGAATCGGTGGCCGCGTCAACCTGTGCCTCGGGTGGGGCAGACTCGTCCGCCACGGGTGCTGGGACGGCTCTCGCCGACTCCGGCGCCGGCTCGGGTTCCTCTTTCGGCTGTTTCGCCGTCGATTTCCGGGCGGACTTGGCGCGCGACCTCTTCGACGTGGGTCTGCGAAGCTCCGAACCCATGCCGATGTCTTCCTGTTGGGCGGCGGTAATCGTGCACGTCTTGCACAGGACGGCAGTTGCGTCCCCAACCGTGATCTGCATCACGAACGGATACATCTCTCCACAGTGCTCGCACAGCACGAAGTCGTTGATAACGCCATCCAGCCTTTCTCGCAGATCGGTGAGTCGCCCGTGTGTCGCCGCCGACACAGGCTTCTTCCCCGCTTCCATCAGCTCGGCGCCAATCAGCGAAACGGTGTCGGGAAAGCTCGGTGCCGTCTTGTTCATTGCTACGTCCTCTGTGGCCTTGGTGTGAGTTTTGCCCGTCTTGTTGGGAAGATAGTGCGTCGGCAAGCGCCATGCCAACCGACGCGGCCGCGCTAGAACGACGTTCGACCGCTCAATCCGACGGTAGTCCGAACACCCTGGCGGCGTTCCGTCCGAAGATCAGTCGTTTGGCTTCGTCCGATATCCGAGATGCCGCCACGTACCCAACCTGCGGGCGGCAGTCGACAAACGGCAGGTCGGTGCCGAACAACACACGCTCCGCGCCCACCCGATTCACCATCTCCTCCAGCATCCCGAGCTTGAGCAGCGAGGTCGTCACGTCGCAATATAACATGGTGCTCGTCCGGGCCGCATCGATCGCCTCGAAGAACCCATCGCGCGAGCCACCCGAATGCCCCATCACGATCGGCACGGACGGGAAATCCCTCGATATCTCGACGAACAGGCTTGGCGTACACCGCTGGTCGCCGCCCCACGTGTGCACAAGGACCGGTATCCCACTTTCATCGGCGAACTTCCACGCCGACCTGTACCGCGCGTTGGTGGCAGCGACCTGGTGCAAAGCCGGATGGAGCTTTATCCCGACAGCGCCTTGGCTGCTCGTGCGAGGCAGCATGCGCTCCAGTTCGCCGAGCGTAACCTCGGCAGGCTCGTGCGGGCTGACAGAGCAGTACGCGTGTACTCGCCCTGGGTATCGGGC
>CAZSJP010000412.1:0-5023 GCA_964606675.1 uncultured bacterium | reverse complement strand
ATGAGACAGTCGTATCGGTTCGGATGCCGTCGAGCGTTCATTGACATTGCACCGATCCGCGGCTTATCATCTTCTGGGGTTAAGTCGACCCGTGAGCTATCGTAACGAGCCATTCGTCGGGGGAACACAGAGTGTTGAAGCGCATCCTCGTCGTTGAGGATAGTCCTGACATCGCCCTGGTCGTGAAGACGACGCTGGAGATGCATGGTTTCGAGGTGTCGGTGGCCACGGATGGCCTCCGTGGCTTCGAGATGGCGCAGACAGGGCGATTCGACTTGGTGATACTCGACCTGCTGCTGCCCGAGATCGACGGGATGGAAGTGCTTCGCAGGCTCAAGGGCAACCCTGCGACGGCGCCGCAGCCGATAGCTCTGTTCAGCGCACAACTGCCGGACGAAGAGCGGAAGGCAGCTTTGGAAGCGGGGGCCGTCGCGATCTTGGAGAAGCCGTTCGACCCGCGCCAGCTGGTCCGACACGTCGGCGCGCTTGTCGGCGAGAAGGCAGCATGACCTCCTCCGCGCCACACGATTTCGAGTCTCTTCTGAGGGAGTTCGTCCCGATCGTCAGTCACGACGTACGGATGCCGCTGGCCGCGCTCAAGGGGTCCGCGGGGCTGTTGGCAACCGGCATGGTGGGCAACCTCACGCAGCATCAGCAGAAACTCGTGGAGATATGCCTGCGCAACTCGGACATAGCGACCTTGCTGGTGCAGGACGTGGTCGACGTTCTTCGGCTGGAGACGGGCATCGCGGACATCGACCCGGTCGAGACCGACTTGGTCGCGGCAGTCGACGAGACTTGGGACACACTCAAGGGATCGACGTCGCTGGCGATGCAGATTGAGACGTTCGGCGACCCGTCGGCGGTGTTGGTCGACCACATGTACTTCCGCCGCATGCTGCAATCTCTCATCCGCTTTCCGCAGGGACAGCCGACGGTGCACGAAGTCAGCCTGTCCGTCAAGGATACGCACGACGGCACGGAACTGGCGTTGAGATGCGCGGCGCTTGATATCTCCCATAGCGCGGCGTCGGGAGACCCGATTCGCGCGCCTCGGCAGGTCGACGGAAGGCTCGTCGTCACGGGTCTGGAGCTTCGACGCATCCGAGCGACGGCCGGGGGCCTCTCGCTGCCCCTCGCGATCGAGTCCGGCTCCGACGGATCGGCATCCATCCGGCTCACGTGGCCGAAGAGCTAGGCCGACGCGGACGGGCGCTCACCGTCTCAGGCCGAAACTAGACCTCTCTCCCGAATTATCCTACGCAGCCGCGGCGCGACTATCAGCTCGAACTGCGGGCCACCATCGGGGAACAGCGACAGGGCGGTCGTACGCGCCGCATCGACCACCCGTTCGGCCTCAGCCGGCGTGAGGCTCTCGTCGCCTCGGAGGATCGCCGAGGCCAGGTCGACCGAGGCACGCAATCTGCGTATCCTGGGACTCTCGTCCAGGATCGCGTCGGGCATGTCTTCGGGCGCTATGTCGGCGGACACGTGTAGGCCCTCCAATCCGCGCCGTGGGTCCTCGCCAGAGTCTCCAGCGACGACTCGCGCCAGCCATCACTCCGCGAAACGCATCGCATAGAGATCGGCGTCGGACAAGGCGAACCGCAGACGAACGGCTGTCCGCGCAAGACCGGACAGGTCACTGCCACTCCGCCACGACACGGCGCGCTCCAGTTCGTCGCCGATGACGTCGTGGCAGTCGGCAAGCGCGAGTCCCTCGAGTGGCGCTCCGTCAGCGCCCTGTATCTCGACGCGGATGCATCCCGCGGCGGAGGTCGACATGTTCGTCGTCAAGCGCGACCCGGCGAACGTCAGCGGCTTCGTCACGAACTCGCCGCCCGAGAACGGAGCGTTCACCGAAACGAAGCCGTCGGTGCGGATGGTGTAGCGTCGGAACGTGGTGTTCGTGCCCCTCCAGTAGCCCTCGTTCGCGTAGAGCGAAAGCTCCCGCGGCGCAGCCGAGCGATCCGATTCGGTCTCGATCAGCCCCCACGCCTGGTACATGTCGCCGTAGGTCCAACTCCCCTCGGCGCTTGGACCGGGTCGGAGGAATGCTTCGCTCCACCGTCGGAACGTACGGCCGTCGCGGCTGCTCATGAACAGGCCGTCGGTGACCGCGGCGCCGTAGCGCTCGCTGACGTCGGCGCGAAGCCTGCGGTGCTCCGGCTCGGGCATCGCCTCGACTGCCGGCGACCATGGGCGCTCGACGTAGCGCGTCGGGAACCCGATGAAGATGTGCGGCGCGCGTGGATAGGGCATGATCTGATTCGTGTAGAGCTGCTGCTCGGGAGCGCCGGGGTAGTCGAGCCACTCAGGCTCGGTCCAGTTGAGGAAATCGGACGAAGTGGCCGTCTTGATCCCACGGCAGCCGGTGTATCCCTCGCCCGTGAAGTCGCGCGCGTAGGCCCGGTACTCGCCACGAATCGTGTCATAGAACGCGAGATTCTGCGAGTCGAACGGCAGGCCGGTGATGACCGGCGCCTCGTGCAGCATCCGCCAGTGGACGCCGTCGGGCGAGGCCATAGACCACAACCGCCCTCCGCCTTCGCCCATATCGGACGCGACGGCCTTGTAGCGCTCGTCGGGCCGGCAGTCCGGGTTCGCGTCTATGAACGGGGCAAAGCCATGCGTGCACCGCAATTCCTCGCCCTCGCCGACCCACACGATGTTGTTTCGCTTGGTGCCGCCGAAATCGAACAGCCCGTACTCCGGGCGACGCCAGTTGACACCGTCGAGGCTTTCGGCGCACGCGACGGCGCCCGGCGTGAACTCGGAACTAGCCGTCCCGTCATCGCCACGGCGAAGGTCGACGCGCCACGTGTGGTAGTACATCCGGCAGAGCGGCCCGTCGCGCAGCACGGTGATGTAGCCGCACATGTTGCCTTCCCACGGCCTGTCGGTCTCCAGCACCACCTCGCGCGCGACAGGCTGGTGCAGCCTAAGCTCGGCGCCGTCCATCTGGTCGATGAGCCAGTCGTCTACGAACAACTCCAGCCGCGTTCCTATGTCGATTGGCGTCTGCATACTGCCTCCGTTTGGGTGGGTGGGGTCTGGGCGTGCTGCTCGATTCACCTCGTACGCTTCTTCCTCTTGGGTCCCGGCTTGTGCTTGGAACCCTTCGTCATATCCCACCCCATGTGTTCCGACAGCGAGCGAACCGTCTCGTCGACGGCACATCGCAGACAAATAGTCGCTAGGAGTCGGCCCTTGGCCTAGGTTCCCTGCCTGTGATATCTCGGAACGTGGATGGATCAGAGAAATCGGCTACGAGTCTTTCGACCCATGCTCGGGTGTACAGATAGTCCCCATGGGGGCTATCGTACACGCAATACTCGGCCTTCGTACGTTCGGGGTGTTTCGTGCCTGGGGTTGGGCGGACATCGTAGTGCTTCCACGCATCCGAATGGGCATTCATCGTGACGCAGTAAGGGACACGTTCCTGCACTGCATTCAGAATCTGGCTCGGCTTGAGCAGGTCGAGGCCGGAGATCGGGATGTGCTTCTCTCGGATCAGCACATTCAGCTTCGAGAGGCGCTCAAGCTCCTCTTGGCTGGCTTCGTCGACGTGAACGAACTCCACGACCGCATCAGCTGCCTTCTGCCGATTGGACAGTTTCGGAACTAGGAAGACATTGAAGGAATACTTCATGCTGCTCAGGACTGTAGATGGCAGGCGCCCCCTGAACGCCTCGACGTATTCGACGACACCTTTCGCCGCCCCGGTTGCCAAACTGCGCGCCGCAGCGCGTTTCTGCACTGGCATCGCCTTTGAGAATTGGAGCGACACAGCCAACTGGTGTTCCAGGGCGTATTTGACTCCGAACTCTCGAACCAGCATCTCCTCAAGGTTCAACAATGAGGCTTGGCATTCGCCGTATGGAGCCGCATCCAGCCTCGGCAGATGCCTATGCTCGACCTTGTTCCTGAGGCCGAGTAAGAACTCTAGGTTCTTCCTTTCTGCAGAATCGCTGGAGCCGTAGTATTGCCTAATACATTCGCCGAGGTCCCAGTGTTTCGGCTCACCCTCTATCTTCTCGTACCTGACGGCTTTGGTGCGTTTGACGCGGTACCAAGGGCGGTCGCCCCGTCGATAGAAGATGGCGTGGAACAATGCGGTCCATGCCATGACGATCAGCACCAAGTACATGGCGGTGCGGAAACTCGGACCGGGGCGATTGTAGGCCTCAACCGCAGATATGGCCGAGAGGCGGCACTTCTCCAGATTGTCCCGGACGTTCTGGGCAAGGCGTTTGGGCATGCTGCTAGCACCTCAGCTTGCGTCTCGTGTTGGCGGCTCGCTATCTGGCAGAGCCCCCGCTGTGACCGAGTAACCCTCTGTCGGGGGTTCGCGGCGAATGAGCCAGAGCCGTGCTGCCTTGATGCTGATTCAGGGGGCAGCCGCAATCTGCACACGTTCCCAGCTTGGTGGGGCGCTCCACACCACGGTCGCCAACAGGGCTCCGTCAGTTCTACCACGACACGCATCTGAGCGTGATTGTGCAGTCGACTTCCGACAGCGTAATACTGAAACGACCGCAAGGCGGGTGCCGAGGGGGCGAGTCTGCGACGCTTGGCTATGTCATCGCGTGGCCGCCTCTGCCCCCCGCCATTCGCGCCACCCTACCTTCAGCGCAACCCCTCCAGGCCGTCGTTGAGGCGATTCTGATACGTCTCGACTTCGAGCGCCTCGACTTCGGCGGGCGTCACCGGACGGCCAAGCTCGGACGACTCGTAGAGCGCGATGCTGAGCGCCTCGTCCTTGTAGCCTTCCAGGCCCGTGATCTCGACCGGCGTGCCGTGCAACACGGCCTGAACGAACTCGTGCAGCTCAGTCGCTATAGTGTCGGTGATGCCGCGCGGGAAGAGCGCCTCCTTGCCGTCGGGGCCGATCGCCTCCCAGTGCGCGGCGACCAACTCGTCCATCGACATCTCGTCGGTGCGCGTCTTCAGGCCCGATCCCCACGTGATGGAGCCGAGATCGCCGTAGAGCGCCCTCTCGCTGAACTCCCGTCCCGGCGCG
>CAZSJP010000411.1:0-5041 GCA_964606675.1 uncultured bacterium | reverse complement strand
GCGGCTGCGTCCTCGCGGGTAGTGGCGGCGGCTATCCGACCCAGCGTGCCCTCGGTCTCCTCGTGCTCACCGCGCATGACGGTCAGCGGCCCCGCGGGACCGAGATGCGGGTCGAGCGCCGGGAAGAGCAGGTCGTTCTCGATACCGGCGTGGGATCCGAGAACGTCCTTGAGCATACTGCCGGCACGCTGCACGTCGCCCAGTGTCTCGAGGTTCGGAAGCTCGCGCTCCAAGTGGTCGAATACCGCGTATATCACTCCGTGTTCGCCCAGAAGTGCGTCGGTGATCTTCATGTCGTGTATCCCTCTATGGTCGATTGCTTCTCGTGATCGGGGAAGTTGAATGGCGGGGTGCAGAGCAGCACCTCGCCCCACCCCGAGAACGAGATGCGCTGCCGCGGAGTTCCTTCCGAGAGTGCATGCTCGCAGCCACGGAGCGGCGCCGAGCTGTGGGGTGGGCAAGTGCGTGGCGAACCGCTCGCGTTCGTGTGGGATGGAGGTCGTGCGCCTGGTCGCCGACGCGCACGCGGGAACTCCGCGAGCGTTAGGGTGGGGCAGGCATTCCTACCTGCCAGGGCGACGCAAGCGTCGCCCCTACGGGCGCTTCATCGCTCGCAGATACCAAGCCAGCAACCCGAGCGTGAGGGCGGCGACCACGATGAATGCGACCGTCTGCTCCGCTGGTGCGGCGATACCCGCGCGACGCATGAAGACCGTCATCGACGCGATGGCGAGGCACATGGTCGATACGAACGCCAGCAGCGCGCCCGAAAGAACGTATCCGATGGCGCACCTGTGCCAGAGCCAGTACGCCGCCATCAGCATCGCAGGGAGTATCCACGCCATGTCGAGCACGTGCACCGGGCTGGTGGGAAGGCCGACTGCCGCAACGCTCGCGGGGACCGTCCTGGCAATCAGCGCCGGTACCACGTCGCTCAGCCAGAGCATGTAGAACAGAACGGCCACCACTGCAAGGGAGATGCTCGTGGTCCGCACGGGCGTACTGTCGCCGAACCGTGCGCGGAGGGCACCCATGTCCGTCGTCGCAACGCCGCCGATGAGGGCGTAGAGCGAGCATCCGAGCAGGGCAGTGTAGACCAGGAACAGCCCGTTGAAGCGGACGTCGAACGCGGCGATGGCGTAGGTGTAGACGATGTACACGAGGAGCCCGAGCCACACGAGCCTCGCGCGCGCCGAACCGCGCCTCGCCAGCAGAGCACTGACGACAAGCGCCGGCAGAACGACGACCAGCGAGAGGAAATCCTGCCCCATGGCTTGCGCGGCGAAAGCCGGGGCGTCCAGGTAGATGCCGTCGACCAGCAAGCCGCTCCCCGCTGCCACCGCAAGCAACAAGGCGATCGGCGCGGTGAGCCACAGCCATGGGCCGACGCTGCGGCGAATCGCTGCGTCCTCGGACATCACGAATCCTCCCTTTCGTACTATGATCGGGCATCACCCCCGCGCTTCCACCATCTCGGCGATGCGTTTCAGGCGATGCAGCTTCGCGCCGGGCATGATGTTGTCGGCGACACCAAGTATGAACGCACTGCGTCCGGCGACGATGTCGAAAAGGCCGGCCATGTAGGCCTCGAACTCGGCGTCGGAGTACGGCGCCTCCAGTATCGCCGACGGCACACCGCCCCACACGATCACGCGGTCGCCCCACGCGGCGCGTGCCTCCGCCAAGGTCGTGTCGACCATCGGATGCGTGACGAAGCTCTCCACCATGCCGTATCCCGCCCGCTCGACGTGCGACGCTATCAGGCGGACATCGGCATCGGCATGCAGGCATAGAGTCTTTCCTCGTTGCTGGAGCAACGAGGAAAGCTCTTGGTAGTAGGGCAGTATGTAGCGCTCGAACACCGGTGGCGGCGTCATCTGGCTCGAAAAATGGCTGCCGTGCAGGATCAGCTTCGCCGGCGAGTCGAGGATGACAGGCCACAAGCGCTCACGGTCGCGCGCCATCATGAGGTCGAGCAGGCCCTCGACGTGCTCGGGGAAGTCGTGGAGATGCAGGTAGGCGTCGTTGTAGCCAGCGAGTCTCTGCATCCAGTGGTGGAACGGGCAGTTGCCGCACCCGGTGAGCGGGTAGCCGTCGTCGCCGACTTCGAGCTCGTAGGCCTCGTAATCGTCGTACGTCGCCGTGTATTCGGTGTTCTCGACGATGTACGAGGCCACGGCGTAGTCGTCGCGCGTCTTGAGCGCGAACCCGGTCTGCATATCGCCGATGCCCGCGTCGCGTAGCACCTCGCTGCCGCGGAACGTCGTCGTCACCGACCCGACCGGCGTGACGTGCTCGGCCAATGTCTCCATCTCGCCGACGTCTTGCACGCGCACTTCGACGCCGCGTGTCGTCGCGCGGAATATGTGGCCGTCGCGCGCGGGCGTTCCCATGCCGAGGTCGCGTTCTATGTCTCGGAGCGGCCAGTGGCGGTATCGCTCGGGCAGCGTGCCGGCCCGTTTGCGGGCGTTGTACCATATGAGCAGCCGGGGTATCCACGGTATTCTGTCGGGCGTCTCGCCCGCCATGGCGGCCAGCATGCGTTCGCGGTTGGTCATTTCGACTCCTCGTTGGGGGCAGTGTGCGTGTCTTCCCAGATGCTGCACATTGCCTGCTTAACAGTTCCCTCGGCGCCACGCTCCAGCGCCAGGCGATACGGATACGCAAGCGCGGCGCCCGGGTCGGGGAACGACGCCCCTTCGTATCCGCCCGCCTCAAGCTCGTCGTCGGTGGGGATATACGACTCGCAGCCGTTGGTGTAGGCGAGTGTCATGTTGCGCTCGAACGGCGAGACCTCGTCAGCCCGGAGCGCATACGCCGAAGTCACCTCGTGCGGCATCGCCAGCATGCACCATTCGCGGCCCAAGGCGACGGCAGTCATCTCCAAACGGATGGCCGGCCGGACCCCCTCGCCGATCATGCGCCGGAGGTATTGCAGGCACGCAAGCCGATCTCGCACCATCCACGCGTCGGCCCACTCCTCGGCCACGGAGCCGTCGGATGCTAGGGCCTCCGTCTCGGCGATGACCCGTGCACACTCGGCATCAGTTGGGAGCGGCCGGCACGGAAGATGCACGGTGCGCGAGGCGATCCGGAGCCTGGGCGCGTCTATCGGTACGCTGGTGTCGATGGCTCTGAGCGCGGCATCGCCCAATAGGTCGCCGGCGGCCTGAGCCGCCGCATGGCCGCCGCGAAGTGGCTCGCCGTTGACGTCGCCGCCGCACCCCTGAGCGAACATGGGCAGCACCCGGTCGCCCATCGTCGCCCTGATTCGAGCGGCGGCTGCACCCGGGTAGTCCGCACCGACGAGCGAGCTTGCGCCGTGAACGATCACCGGATGTGCGGCGTGGCTGAAGAGCACCGCCAGCGGCCCGCCGCCAAATCTATCGACATGCAGGACATCAACCCACGGCACGAGTCGCCCGTCCGGGTCCGGTGCCATGACGACGCCGCCTTCGATAGGCAGCCTGCGGTTGACGCCCACCTGCACAGGCGCTCTCCCGGCTCGCAGCGACGCGGGAGCAGCATTCGACTTGGCCGCTTGCGCGACCTCGGGGAGTATGGTGCGCAACGAATCGCGCCAGGCGCCTTCGTCGTTGCAGTGTCGCTGCCACCCATCGACGCTCCACGGCATGCTGAACGGCGCCGAATGCGTGTGGCTGCAGTTGAGCAGCACAGTCCCGACGCCCGTGCGCTCTTGGATCAGGCGACGCAACTCGTCGCTGAAGGCGAGGCTCAGGCCGATGAGGTCGAGGCAGAGAATCGCGACGCTTCGTTCGCCGTCGTCGAGGGAGAGCGCTCTGACGCTAAGCTCGTCGTGCACGCCGGAACTGGGCGCTGTCGGGCCGATGAGCCAGCCTCCCACTGGTGGCGTGATGACGGCCTCACCGATGCCGGCGTTCATGCGAAAAAGACCCTCCAATCGGCGTTCGATCACGACAGCACGGTAACTCGTCGATCGCAACCGGTCAACCGTCGTGCCGCAAGCGGCACGTAGTGCGTCGCCCATGGCGACGCCGATCTTGGATGAACCGGAGGCAGCGGGGTGTTGACGCCGGCAGCAGCGCATGATATCTCCGTAGCGTCCGAATGCCGCGCCAGCATCGCCGAGACGGAGCACGCCATGCCGAGGTCCGACCGCCCCAACATCCTGTTCATACTGACGGATCAGCACCGCGCCGACGCCATGTCGTGCGCCGGCTCGCCATACGTGCGCACGCCCAACATGGACCGGCTAGCCCACGAAGGAACGATGTTCCGCAACGCTGTCACACCCAGCCCGATCTGCGCGCCGGCCCGCGTCTCGATCCTGACCGGGCTGCCGATTCACTCGACCGGATGCCTCAGCAACCCCGATGGCGTCGGCTATGCGCCGGTGGCCCGCCTTCGTTCGTTCGATCACGTTCTGGCCGAGTCCGGGTACGCAACGGAGTACGTCGGTCGGTGGCACGGGCCGGAGGAGCTGCTGTCGCCCTACCCGCGTCGTCCGATGGTGGACACGGCGCCGTACTACCGAGACTATCTGAAGCGCAACGGATACGACCCGGTCGAGGCCGGGGATGCCAACCCGTACGTCTCGAACATGAGCGGGCAGCCGTACGACCCCGACCCGATGGACAACGACTATCGCGTGGCCACGCACGGCCACGGACCGGCGCGAGGCGCGCCCGGCTCCATGTACGGCCGCGACACTGTCTCGCCGGAGCACACGCACTCGGCCATGGTAGCCGACGAGACGATCGAAGCGCTCCATCGCGTGAAGGACGGTCCGTTCTCGCTGACAAGCTCGTATCTGTTTCCGCATCATCCGCTGTACGTTCCGGGCTGGTTCTGCGACATGGTTAACCCGGCCGGTATCGCCCCGCCCGCGACTCTGGCGGACCCGCGCCCGAACACGATCTACGAGCAGTTCGAGTGGGAGATGGACGACGTGGAACGCGAACACGTCCGGCTCATCATGGCGCGGTACTCCGCCGCCGTGATGGAGCTAGATGTGATGTGTCATGACGTTGTCCTCACCACGTGCACCGGCGAACGTACG
>CAZSJP010000410.1:0-5048 GCA_964606675.1 uncultured bacterium | reverse complement strand
GAATCGGCCGTCGACGTCGGGGTTCGAGCACCCGCGCTCCGGGGTGAGCGGGAAGTAGTTACCGAGCGAGGCGAAGACGCGTCGGGGGTTGAACAGCTCTCCCAGGACGAAGCTTATCCAGTCCAGGTCGTATGGCCCCCAGTCGTAGATGATGCCGCCGCCGTTGAGCTTCGGATCGTGCCTCCATATGGGGACCACGGACCCCATCGGCGGCGCGGCCGATACCGTCTCGAAACCGACCCGGTACACCGTGCCGAGCGCCCCGCCCGAGACTATCTCACGAGAGCGCCCGGCCGTTAGCGCCTGCCGGAAACGTGAGGAGCAACACCCGACCTTCAGTTCCGGCCGCGCCTCGGCGGCCTCGCACACCTTGGCAGCCTCGTCGGCGTTCAGCATGAATGGTTTCTCGCAGATCACGTGCTTCCCGGCGTCCAGCGCGTCGAGGACCATCGGGCGGTGCAAGTATGGCGGCGTCGCGACGTACACGGCATCTACGTCCGGACTCTCCAGGAGCCGTCGGTAGTCGTCGTGCGCTCGGTTGGCGCCGATGTTCGCCGCGAGGGATTCGGCTGCCTCCCGGTCGATATCGGCAACCGCGACTCCAGGCGTCGCACCCGACTGGGCGAACGTCCCGGACACGTATCGCGCTATCTGACCGGCACCGATGATGCCGAGTCGCACTGTCTCCACTCTCAGTGTCCTTTCTCTGTCGCCGTCACGGATGACAGCCGCATCGTGATCTCGGCGTCGGCAGCAGGGCCGGCGGTCTGCACCACGATACACGTGTGCAGGTTGTGCTCCTCACCGCTGGCGAGGGTCCGAAGCGTGCAATCGGGCATCGGCTCCTGCGATACAACGAGCGGAGCCGAGGCGCCGAGCGTCATCGTCGCATCGCTCCATCGTACCATATGGATGCCGTTGTCACTGGAGACGTCGGCCGTCTCGTCGGTGCCCACGTGCCACCGGAACAAGATAACGTCTTCGCTGCTGGCGTCGAGCGCCACGTCATCGACCACTTCGAGCGCGTCGCAGTCCCACCGCACCGTTCGCAGCCACTTCGCGACACCGTCGTAGCATCCGTGCGGATCGAGGCTTGCGCAGCCACCTGCGCCGTTCAGCGCCGAAGCCGTCAGCGTCGGATTCACGATCGGCGAGTGGTACTGCGAGAGCTGCCAACCCCGGGCGGGCGGATGAACCTCGCCGCCTGGAGGAGTGTCCGGCATCTCTGTGCCCACCTGGAGCACATTGTGGCCAACTCCGGAGCTGAAAAGTCGATTCATGTCCGGATGACTGTATTGCGGTGTCCCCGCCTCGATGAGCACCGGCGTGCCGTGGAGCGTGAAGCTGACGTGTCCCCGGTCCTGATGGTCGTGTTGGTCCATCTCGTGCCCGCCGCGGATCCATATGCCCGTCGCGTCTTCGGCCCACGAGCCGCGCCAGTTTATGCGTGCCGCGCGCTCGTATGCCGCGAACGTCGGAGGCGCGTCGCCTGCAGCGGCGCCCAGTGCGCTTCGGTAGAACAAGCCAGTGAGTGTGTCGGGAGGCCCGTCGAACTGGTTGGCAAGCGCCCAACGCGCGGTCGGGCTGCCTGTGCATACCGCCAACAGGGAGAGAAAACCTCTGAAGCGAGCATTGTCGCGCGAGATGGGGGACATGCCGCCGGCGTCGAAGCAGTTGATGCCGGCGCGCCCCGGTTGCAGATGCTGCACGAACCAGTCGGGGAAATGCCGGAGGAACGGATGATCCACGCCGCGCCGATCCCCGGCAAGCGCCATCGCCCGCGCGGTGTGAACCATGGACTCGACGGTGAACGTCGCGTACGATAGCCCTTCCTCGAACTCGCCCGCGGCGCCGTGTGCCGATAGCGCTCTCTCGAAGTTCGCCACGCCGAACTCGTACTCGTCGCGGTACTTGTCGACACCGAGCGCAAGGCAGGCTCGCACAAGTCCCTCGGTTGGCAGCATCCACTGGTTCGTAATCGGGTTGTCGCTGCTCACGAACCATTGACGTTGAGAGTTCCAGTCATCCACGACCACAGCGATCTCCGTGGCCAGGAGGTTGCGGAGACGCTCGGTCAGGTCGTCCGGAAGAGCCGCATCGGGCACGATCTCGAACATGTCGGCGATCGCTCGAACGCCCATACCCGTCGCGAGCCAACTGCCGGTGCCGCCCTCGGGATGCTCGGCGTCATCGCGGTAACAAGTCCACCCCGTGCGTTGAAGGGGCGACCACGTGGCGACTTCGCTCAGTTGCTCCAACAACGCCGATCGAATCGCTTCGTCGCCAGTGACCCGGCATCCCGCGGCAAGTGCCGGCAGCTCCTCAGCCATACGCGTGGCGCCGAAGAAGTCCGACATGGAAAGCCCGAACAGCGTCTGGAGTTCGGGCCGCAGTGGGACGGCCCTGCCGTCGAGTTGCGTGCGGTGGCTGCCGATGTCCTCGTACCGGTACACGCGCCGAACAGCCGGAAGCTCGGCGACACGACGTGCATGCGCAGCGACCTCGGCGATGGCGGCTTCATGCGTTGGGTCGCCGGCCACGGCATCGAGCATCGCTCCCCAGGTCTCGATCATCCCGTTCTGTCCCTTCAGTTCGGCTCCGGCCGTCGAGGGAGCACCGCGTGGCCGATGCCTGTCTCGCCAAAACCATTGCCGGTGAACCAACAACGCAGCTCGCCGTCCCTCGATACGATCGTCGGGTACGAGCGTTGATGATCGTCGAACGCGCCGTCGTCTCCAACGCCAAGCTCTCCGTCGGGACCGTAGCGTCTCTCCCACTGCCAATGCAGCCCGTCGGCGCTCACGAGCCTGTGGACGCGGTAGGCCGTGCCGAACGTGTTCACCCACATGGTGTAGCCGTTCCCGTCTTTGATCACACACGGCTTCGAGCAGATGTATTCGTACGGGGTCACACCCGACCCACGCGGCGCGACCAGCAGGCCGTCGATGGGCTTCTCCCAGTGGAGGCCGTCTCTCGACTCGGCGTAAGCGATCCCGATCTCCGGAATGGTGTCGCCGTGCCCTGTCTCCACGCCTTCGGGCTTCGGGAAGTACCTCCCGATGGCCGTGTAGTACATCCGTAATCCGCCGTCTTCGCGCATGATCCAGATGCTGCCGCTTCCCTCGGCATCGTGGGGGCGATCGAGGGCGATGACGGGATGCTCCCTATGATAACGCCAATTCGCGCCGGCGTCATCGGAAATGGCGACCCCAGTCGTGTTGGGCAGCCGCCCATCGGCTCGTTTCCCCCACGCGGTGAAATAGAGGAGCCAGCGGCGATCGGTAACGGGCAGAAGGAAGGGGAACCCCGGGCCGCGACAGTTGTACGTCGTCTCCGGCTGAGGGCCGATCAGGGCATCGCCGACGCTCCGCCACGCATTCGGCTCGCCGATCGGGGCCTCTGCTTGTAGGATGTAGTTCCGATTTTGCCGGTCGCTTCCCCAGTAGACCATCCGATAGCTGTCCTCAAGTTCTACAACGTGGGCTGCACCGGTCCGACAGCAGTCGAGAGCCGGATGTATGGTGCCCGGCGAGATCACCGGGTCGTGCTGGGGGATCGTCCACGGAAGCATTCGAGCTACTCCATTGCCATGCGATGCGACCAGGCCGGTCGCCGGCGCGCCAACGCCGTACTCGCACCGAATCGAGTTGTGCGATGTGTCGGCGGCTGCCCTACCCGGATGTGCCGAGAGTGTGTCTTCGGGGTGTTGTGACGGTCACTGCGGGATAAAGTTAGTGACCCCGACATCCGTACAGCAATGCTATGTCCCGGCCGGGAGTCGAACCCGGATGGCCTTTCGGTCAGCGGATTTCCTGGGGTCTGCGGGGCCGAGTTCGTGGCCGGCGCTTGGGAAGGGGATAGTGCGACCTGATCGCCTTGCTGCGCACCTGGGCGAGGATCGAGGTGTCGGGATCTGCCAGTCCCGGAAAGAAATAGAGGGGCCGAGCTTGCGCCCGACCCCTCTCGTGTTGTGTTGTGTGTCTGCGCGTCTAGCGCAGCAGCGTCACACGCTGATGGAGCGCCGAGCCACCCGTCTGCAGGGTGATCACGTACGCGCCGCTAGCAACGGGCCGACCGTTGGTGTCAAGACCGTTCCATGTCACCGCGTAGCGCCCCGCATTCTGGTTCGCGTCCACAAGCACGCGAACCGTCTGACCGAGCATGTTCGCCACCACTACCCGAACCGGAGCGTTGGTAGGCAGCACATACCGGAGCTGCGTGGACGGGTTGAACGGGTTCGGCGCAGGTGTGTGCAGCGCCGCCACATCGGGAAGATTGGTGTGGACGTTCGACGCAATCGCCCCGTCGTTGAGATCCGCCTTCACGTGCATGAGCTCAGGCGCAGCCTGACTCGCGAGGCGAATGTCCACCAAGTCGCTCACGTCGGTGATCGGCGTGGCGCCGGCCAGCGCGATATGCAGCGTGGTGCCGTCGGCGCGCCATTCGGCCAGCCAGCCTTCCGCCGCAGACACGTCGGCCACCTCGATGGGCGTTTCGGCCTCAAGCGTCAACCGTGCTGCGTAAACCGGTGTTCCAGCCTCAAGGCCCACGTGCCAACCGTTCCGGTCCTCGGTCGTCACGTTGACGATCCGCGGCAAGCCGGCCGCAGGCTTCGCGGCTGGCTGGTTCCAGTTGCCCGTAACGTCGCCCACGAGAATCGCGACGTTGTTCTCGGTGCGAGTGCCGCCTTCGAGATAGAAGGACACGCGGCTGTTCGACGAGCCGTGATCGAACGCCCACGCCGGGCGCTCGAAACCGGCGAGATTGCCAACGGAGAACGCCAGCAGATGCGCCGCGTCGTACGCGGTGACCGCACCGTTCCAACTCGGGTCGCCCGCCTTCCCCTGGAGGTCGTCGAACGAACGGACCTGCACGACTCGCTGAAGGACGTAGGATGCATCCATCGGCGTGACGGCAGCCTGGCGACCGCCAGTCTTCCCGCCCTCGAACCACAGGTCGTAGTGGTCCGCGGGCAGGCCGGCGAACTCGTAGTGCCCTGCGCCGTCCGTCACCGTGCTATCCAGACCGTTGGGACCTGCGATCCAGAC
>CAZSJP010000409.1:0-5058 GCA_964606675.1 uncultured bacterium | reverse complement strand
GCGGACCAGCCAGACATCGAGCAGCCGGACCCCGTGGCCGACGATCTGGCGCCGACTGCATCCGAAGACGTGACAGCTCCCGCCGACGCAGACAAGTCTGACATCGTCGCCGGCGTGGCCGAAGCAGCCGGTGTCCCAACCACCGGAGAGCAAGAGGCCGACGCGACCCAATCCGAAAGAGAAACTCCCGACGACATGCCGCCTGACGACGAAACGGTCGATTCGCCTGAGGATCCCGCCGCCGCGCCAGCGCCCATGGCCCCATGGCAAGCACGCCCGGTCGGCGTCGAAACCACCGAAGTACCTGAGCCCGCGGCAGAGACCGGGGCCGTCACAGACGAATCCGAGGCCGCAGAGAACGAGACCGAACAGGAGGGCGAGCCGGATAGGTTGCCCGCATGGGCCGTCGAGGAGTTGCGCGGCCTGCGAGGCGTGCTCCAAGAGCTGCTCGATATCTTCGATACCATACCGGAGGGCGATTCGTCGCCTAGCAACGAGTTGCCCAGCGACGAGTCGCCGGATCGCGCAGACGATCCGGAGCCGCACGGCACCGAACCGGAGCAATCGGGATGACCGCTCGGGAGGAGGAGACCACACTGGGCGTTCCCGCCGGCACGCAGTTGGCTCTGTTCATGCAGTACGTCACCGCCGAGCGAGGCCTCTCCATCAACACGCAGGCGGCGTACAAGCGCGATCTGAAGCGCTACGTCGAGTATCTTGCAGCGCACCGCGGCGGAGTCGCACCCAATGCGGCAACTCAGGACGACGTGGCGGTCTTCTTCGCCTGGCTTCGCAGCCTGGGTCTATCGGCACGGACCATCGCCAGGACCATGTCCTCCGTTCGAGTGTTCCAGCGGTTCCTTGTCAACGAGGACCTCGCCGACGACAACCCGACGACGAACCTCGACACCCCGAAACTTGCGCGATCGTTGCCGGTCGTTCTGACGAACAGCGAGATCGAGCGCCTGCTGAATGCCCCGGATGTCGGCACGCCGCTCGGGGTGCGCGACCGAGCGATGCTGGAGTGCGCGTACGCCACGGGTCTACGAGTGAGCGAGCTGATCAATATCGACTTGAAGAATCTGCATTTCGACCAGGCATACGTCCGCGTGGTAGGCAAGGGCAACAAGGAGCGTCTGGTTCCTATCGGCAAGACAGCCATGACATTCATGACGCGCTACTCCGAGGACGTGCGGCCCGAGTTGGGCGTCGCCGGCAGCGGCAGCCGGGTGTTCCTCAACGTTCGCGGTAAGCCGCTAACCCGAATGGCGTTCTGGCAGATGCTGAAGACGTACGGGCAGGCCGCCGGCATCGACAAAGACATCAGCCCTCACACCTTGCGCCATTCGTTCGCCACTCACTTGCTGGAAGGAGGGGCCGACTTGCGGGCCGTGCAGGAGATGTTGGGGCACAGTTCTATGGCCACCACGCAGATATACACGCACGTCGACCGAGAGCGACTGAAAGAGATGCATCGGCGTTTCCACCCGCGCGGATGATGGAGCGGAACCATGGCTCGCTCGATACTTGCGCTGATCCTCGCGATCTTCGCCCTCCACGAAGCGACGCATGCGGCTCAGACGTTCGATCGCCTCGACGAAAGCCGGCTGATGAACAGCCTGGAGTCGTACAAGGGCACGCCGTATCTCTACGGCGGCACCTCGCGAAGCGGCATCGACTGCTCCGGCCTGGTTCTCGTCGTGTACCGCGAGCAGGGAGTTACACTGCCGCGCACGTCGCGCCTGCAGGCGCGGGTCGGCCAGGCTGTAGATGCCGGCCAGTTGCGTGTCGGCGACCTGATATTCTTCAACACCAGCGGCAGGGGTATATCCCACGTCGGAATCGCGACCGGCCCCGACACGTTCGTGCATGGCAGCACGTCCCGAGGCGTCGTCGAGGACCGGCTGTCGAAGGACTACTGGCGCAGCCGCTACATCACCGCCCGCAGAGTGGCCACTCCGTCAACCTATCTGGTGTCCGGCGACCGCGTAGGCGCTGCCGCCGGCGACAGAGTGGCAGCCATAGAGGCGTATCCGTTCACGACCTACGAGCTTGTCAACGTTCCGACCATTCACGTCGGTGCGCCCAGATCGGTCTCGGTGCAGTTCCGCACGAACATGGCGGGAGACGTGATCGTCCACCCGCAGGCCAGCCTCTGGAATCGCGTTCAGGTGGCGGCCTATCAGCGTTTCGAGAAGATGCTCGGCGGGGACAGCCCCGACCTGAGGTGGCCCGACGTGCTGGTGAAGCTGCGGATCAACAACCAATGGGGCCGGTTGCCCGGATTCGCCGTCGGATACGACACGCGGAGGCTGCGGCTCGTTCACGAGACGGGGTTGGTCGGCGACTCGCTGGTGCAGACCCGCAAGAGAGGCTTGTTCCTGGTGGGCAGCGGCTCGCTCTACAACGGCCAAGGCATGTTCATCGGCAGGACGAGCCTCCACGTCGGTGGCAGCATGCACGCTGTGCGGGGCTTCGCCTGGCGGAGCGATCTGTCGGCGTTCGCCGGGATGGACCAGCAGCTGTTCCGACGGGTGACGCTGATGGGCGAGATCGACAACGCGTTCGGCGAAGGCGGATGGCACGTCGATTTCGGTGCGCGGCTCACCATCACCGACAACGCGGTCATCGAGTATTCGGCCACCTTCGTGGGCAAGAGCAAGACGCAGATCGACAAGATCCTGAAGTTCACGTTCAAGATTCCGTACTAGCGACCGGCTGGCGACCAACTAGCGACCCATGGGTCTCCGCCATATCGCGGGGTCGGCGCTCCGGCAGATGCAAACAAAGGACCAACCTATGACGCCAATCGAGCTTTACGTATCGCCCGACGGCAATGATCGGTGGTCGGGCAGGCTGCCCGAGCCGAACGACGAGCGGACCGACGGCCCCTTCGCCACCGTCGGCGGCGCGCGTGACGCTGTCCGGGGGCTGAAGCGGGCGGGTGCGCTGAGCGGGCCGGTCACCGTTCGCATGCGTGGCGGCCGCTATCGGGTCAAGGCGCCGATCGAGTTCACGCCGGACGACTCGGGGCCCATCACATATGCCGCCTACGAGGGCGAGCGCGCGATCATCGATGGCGGGCGGCAGATCGACGGCTGGACGAGTGCGACAATCAACGGCGTCGACGCGTGGGTAGCGCATGTTCCGGAAGTAGCTGCGGGCGAGTGGTCGTTCAGCCAGTTGTTCGTGAACGGCGAGCGCCGGTCTCGCGGGCGCATGCCGCGCGAAGGGTTCTACCGCATGGCCGACGTCCCGGGGGCCGACGCGTCCGCCGCCTGGGGTGGCATATTCGATGGCGGCGACACATTCGGCACGGAGCCCGGCGACGTCAGGAAGTGGAAGAACCTCTCCGACGTCGAGATCGTGATCCTTCACTGGTGGATTGAGGACCGCGCGGCCGTCAAGTCGTTCGACGAAGGCACCTGCACGGTCACCACGTCCATGAAGAGCAGGATGCGCCTGCGCGACGAGAAAGAGGGCGTCCCCGCCAAGTACTACGTTGACAACGTCCTCGATGCCGTCACCGAGCCCGGAGACTGGTACCTCGACCGGGGCGAAGGCGATCTCTACTACATCCCGATGCCCGGCGAAGACATGCAGTCGGCCCAGGTTCACGCGCCGTATGCCGATTCGCTTCTGCGGCTCTCCGGAGATCCGGACAGCGGACGATACGTCGAGTTCCTGGCGTTCGACGGGCTTGAGTTCCGGAACACGGCACTATGCCGGCTGGAGGCCGCCTCGTCTGCTCAGGCCGCCAACCAGGTACCAGGCGCCGTGCAGTTAACGGGAGCGAGATACTGCGCCCTTGAGAACTGCACCGTCGCCAACCTCGGCGGATACGCGGTCGAGTTGCTCGATGGATGCACCGGCAACAGAGTGATCGGCAACGAGCTGTGCGACATGGCGGCGGGCGGCGTCAAGCTCAACGGCGCCGCAGCCGATGGTCCGGCCGCGCGCGGGACCGGGAACAACCGCGTCACGGACAACCACATCCACGACGGCGGCAAGGTGTTCCACAGCGCCGTCGGAATCTTGTCGATGCATTCATTCGGCAACGAGCTGTCGCATAACCATATCCACGACCTGTACTACACCGGGATATCATGTGGCTGGGTCTGGGGGTATGCCGACAACGCTTCGAAGAACAACCGCATCGAGAAGAACTACATCCACGACCTGGGCTTCGGCTGGCTCAGTGACATGGGCGGCATCTACACGCTCGGGGTTCAGCCGGGCACTGTTCTGCGCGGGAATCTCATCCACGACGTAGAGATGGCGCAGTATGGCGGGTGGGCGATCTATCCGGACGAGGGAAGCTCGCACATCGTGATCGAGAACAACATCGGATACAACACGAGCAGCCAAGGCTTCCACCAGCACTACGGCAGAGAGAACATCGTCCGCAACAACATCTTCGCGTTCGGCCGCGAGGGCATGATCAGGGCCAGCCGCCCCGAGGACCACGTCTCTTTCACATTCGAGAAGAACGTGGTAGTCGCCGACGGGCAACCCATGTACTGCGCGGAGAGCTCCGGAGTCGTCATCTCGGACGCGAACCTGTTCTGGGACGTCTCCGGCGGCGAAGTGGTCGTCGAGCCTTCCCACAGTATGGACGAGTGGCGTGCCGCAGGACACGACATTCATTCGGTGGTGGCCGACCCCGGCCTCGGGGACGCCACTGCCGGCGACTTCACGCTCGCTGACGATTCGCCGGCGTTGGCGATGGGTTTCGAGCCTGTAGACGTCGGCGACATCGGGCCGAGGCCGGCAGGCGAACGCTAACGTGAGTTCGGATGTTCGGAGGGGACGAAGCGTTGACGGTTGCGGCAGAATCACGTACCTTTAGGCGTTCTTGAGGCCACCGCACGAGGTAGATCGATGCCCGGTTCACCACCTGCCAGACGCCGCGAACGGCTCATGAACGGCATCACGGTTGGGCTGGTGGCGGCAGGAGTGCTCTCGGGCGTCCTGATCTTGTTTGCCGCTTTCGGCGAAACAGTCGTTGGTGGCGAGCGCGTGGGGTTAGTTGAGGTTCGCGGGGTCATTACGACGTCG
>CAZSJP010000408.1:0-5077 GCA_964606675.1 uncultured bacterium | reverse complement strand
GAAGGAGCCTGAGTTCCGGATGACTCCGGGGTTCCCCAAGGGAACTGATGAGGTGATCCTGCGGATGAGCGACCCCCCCTACTACACGGCATGTCCGAACCCGTTTGTCGAGGACTTCGTTCGAGTACATGGGCGCCCCTATGACCCAGACGAAGCATACGGCCGAGAGCCATTCGCTGTCGATGTCAGTGTTGGGAAGACAGATTCCTTATACAAGGCACATGGCTACCACACGAAGGTGCCGCACCTAGCCATCGCGCCCTCCATTCTGCACTATACGAAGCCTGGCGACATAGTGCTCGATGGTTTCTGCGGATCAGGGATGACTGGAGTGGCCGCGCAGTGGTGCGGGCTGGCCCCAACGGAATACCGCCAGCAAGTGGAAGGTGAGTGGCGAGAGGCTGGGCACGAGCCCCCCGAATGGGGTTCACGACGCACAATTCTGAGTGATTTGGGTCCAGCAGCGTCATTCATCGCGGCAAACTACAACATGCCCTTTGATCTGGCTGAGTTTGACAGGGCAGCACACCTGCTTCTTGACGAGGTCGAAGATGAGTTGGGATGGATGTACGAGACCATGCATACAGATGGCAAGACAAAAGGACGCATCAACTACACGGTCTGGAGTGAAGTGTTCTCTTGTCCCGAGTGTGTTGGCAGGGTGGTCTTCGTGGCGCAGGCCCTAGACAAGGAGACCAAACGTGTCCGCGATGAATTCCCATGTCCATCGTGCGGCGCACTACTCACGAAGAAGTCACTAGAGAGACGGTACACCAATTGGGTTGATCCCGTACATGGACGGACGGTGAAGTCACCGGAGGTGGCACCGGTCTTGGTCAACTACTCCGTTGGAAAGGTGAACCACGAGAAAGGAGTTGATGAGAGCGACCTCGCTATACTAGAGCAGATCGAGGCACTGAGTCCCCCGTCGGCAATGCCCGTCGATCGAATGATGCATGCGGATGATACAGTCGAGAACTGGGGCGATAAGTACCGTGCAGGTACTGCTTCGTTCTCTCACGTCCACCATCTGTTCCTTCCAAGATCCGCGCATGCAATGGCAGCGCTGTGGGGCAAGGCAACAGCGATTCGAGATACTCGCCTGAGAAACATGGTGCAGTTCCTCGCTGAGCAGGCCATATGGGGGATCTCCAAACTCAATCGATACAAACCCATTCAGTATGGGCGTCCAGGTGGATCACAGGTCAACAACTACCTGAGCGGGGTCTACTACATTGCATCGGCGTTCTCAGACTGCAGTCCTAACTACATCCTTGGTGGAAAGCTGAAGAGACTGCGAAAGGCGTTCAGTGCGTTGAATGCTCGTCAGCACGATGCGGCTGTGCAGGTTGCCGATTGTGCATCGCTTCTGATTCAAAGCGACAGCATTGACTACATCTTCACAGATCCACCGTTCGGAGCAAACTTCGCCTACGCCGAACTGAACTTCCTTGTTGAGGCCTGGCATCAGATCTTCACAGACATGTCGCCAGAAGCGATCGAGAGCCGACACCAAGGGAAGGACACTCTGGCCTATCAGGTGCTGATGCGGGATTGCTTTAGTGAGTACTATCGAGTGCTCAAGCCAGGTCGTTGGATGACAGTGGTCTTCAGCAACAACAGCAATGCTGTGTGGCGGGCCATCCAAGAGGCGCTCGGGACAGCGGGATTTGTGATCGCTGATGTCCGGACTCTTGACAAGAAGCAGGGGACCTACAACCAGGTAGCTGGGGTGACGGTCAAGCAAGATCTTGTCATCTCCGCCTACAAGCCTACCGCGGCACTTGCTGATCAGTTTGAACTCGGCGCTGTGGCCAACGACAGCGTCTGGTCTTTCATCAGTGAGCACTTGGGCAACGTGCCCATCTTTGTTGGTCGCGCTGGCGAGGCTGACATCATTGCGGAGCGCACTCCGCAGATGCTCCACGACAGGATGATCGCCTTCTTCGTTCAGCACCGAGTGGCAGTGCCTATGAGCGGAGCCCGGTTCTTCGCGGGTCTTGAGGAGCGCTATCCCAAGCGCGACGGGATGTACTTCCTGCAGGGGCAGGTCTCCGAGTATGATCGTAAGCGCACCACCGTCACAGAGCTACGTCAGCTCGATCTCTTTGTCTTCGACGAGGCCAGTGCAACTCAGTGGATCCGACAGCAGCTGGAGATCAAGCCCCAGTCTTTCCAGGACCTGCAGCCGCAGTTCATGAAGCATCTCCAATCGTGGGCCGAGCACGAGAAGACCATTGAGCTGAAAGAGATCCTCGATCTGAACTTCTTCTGCTTCGATAGCGAGGGTTCTGTCCCTAGCCCGATCCATAGCTACCTATCCACCAACTACAAGGAGTTGCGCAACCTCAGCAAAGGAGATGTTCGCCTGAAGGCGAAGGCGGCGGACAGGTGGTATGTGCCGGATCCGAATAGAGAGGGTGATCTCGAGACGCTTCGGTTACGTCGACTGCTGAGGGAGTTCGAGGAGTACCGAAGCAGCAGCTCGCGAAGGATCAAGCAGTTCCGCTCCGAAGCGGTACGTGTAGGCTTCAAGCACTGCTATGACGAGCAGGACTACCAGACCATCGTGGACGTGGCGGCGAAGCTGCCCGAGCGGGTCATCCATGAAGACGAGAAGTTGCTCATGTATTACGACGTTGCCGCTATGCGGCTGGGAGTCTGATGGTATCGGGTTATGGCGTGGAAAGTCGGTGACTGGGCCTGGTGTCTCGAGTATGACGAACCCTGCAGGGTGGTGGACGTCCAGCAGCTCTGGGGGCAAGGGCTTCTCGTCGCCTGGCTGCCGGGGCGTGAGGCCACCGTACGCCTCACCGACAGCGCGCTTGTTCGTCTGGGTAACTGCTCTGCAGGCTCTCCTGATGGACTCTCCTACGTAGCCGCTGCCGCACGCATCGCCGATGCCCTGGAGCGGGACGCCCTGGTGGCCCCGCTGGAGGGCACGGTCATCCCTCTCCCCCACCAGATTACCGCACTCTCCCGGGCGATGGCGGGTGATCGTGTCCGCTACTTGCTAGCCGATGAGGTGGGTCTGGGCAAGACCATCGAGGCGGGGCTTATCCTCCGCGAACTCAAGATCCGGGGGATCGCCAGGCGCATCTTAGTTGTCGCTCCTACAGGCCTGGTGACACAGTGGGTCAGCGAAATGCGCACCCACTTCAACGAGGACTTCCACCTTGTGATCCCCGGGGAGTTCTCCACGTGGCGCAAGGTCGCCGCGGTGGATGAGTCCGAGAACCTGTGGCGACTCCACGACCAAGTGGTCTGCCCATTGGACTCGGTGAAGCCCCTCGAGGCGCGCCGTGGCTGGACCACGGAGCAGCTATCTCGCCACAACCGGGAGCGCTTCGAGGACCTGGTCACCGCGGGCTGGGATCTCATTATCATTGACGAGTCTCATCGCCTCGGAGGCAGTTCCGAACAGGTGGCGCGCTATCAACTCGGCGAGGCACTCTCCCAGGCTTCCCCCTACCTGTTGCTGCTCTCGGCAACACCCCACCAGGGCAAGACCGACGCTTTCCGTCGCCTCCTTGCCTTTCTCGACCGGGATGCGTTCCCCGAAGACGATGCCGTCAGCCAGGACAGTGTGGCTCCCTACGTCATCCGGACGGAGAAGCGCCACGCCATCGACGCAGATGGCAATCCGCTCTTCAAGCCACGCCGTACTCAGCTCGTGTCGGTGCCCTGGAGCGAGGCGCACCAGGACCAGAGGGTGCTGTACGAGTCGGTGACCGAGTACGTGCGGGAAGGCTACAACCAGGCCCGGCGCGAGAAGAACACAGCCATCGGTTTCCTCATGATCCTGTTCCAGCGTCTGGTTACGTCCAGCGTCAGCGCCATCCGCACGGCCCTGGAGAAGCGGTTGGATGTTCTGGAGCTGCCTACCGGCCAGCTCAGCCTCTTCGGCGAGGACGTCGGTGAGCAATGGGCGCAGCTGGACTCGCAGGAGCAGATGGAGGCCGTTCTCGGCAGTCGGATGAAGGGACTCAGCAACGAACGCGCCGAGGTGGAGCTGTTGCTGTCGGCTGCACGACGCTGCGAAGCCAAAGGGCCGGACATCAAAGCCCAGGTGCTTCTGGACTGGATCCACAAGCTGCAGCGTGATGAGAACGACCCCAAGCTCAAGGTGCTGGTATTCACCGAGTTCGTCCCAACGCAGGCCATGCTGGCGGAGTTCCTCGGCAACCGCGGCTTCGAGGTGGTCTGCCTCAACGGATCCCTCGACCTCGACGAACGCCGCGAAGTGCAGCGGGCATTTTCGGATGAGGCACAGGTGCTGATCTCCACCGATGCTGGCGGCGAAGGGTTGAACCTGCAGTTCTGCCACGTGGTGTTCAATTACGACTTGCCGTGGAATCCCATGAAGCTGGAGCAGCGCATCGGTCGTGTCGACCGCATCGGGCAGGCCCATGTAGTACGGGCCCAGAACTTCGCTCTGGAGGATACGGTAGAGCTGCGGGTGCGAGAGGTGCTCGAGGAGAAGCTCGAGCGGATCCTGCAGGAGTTCGGCGTCGACAAACTGGCCGACGTGCTGGACTCGGAAGAGGGTGGGGTGGACTTCGAGGATCTCTACGTGAGCGCCGTGCTAACACCTGAGGAAGCCGAGGCCCGGGCCAGCGATCTGGCCGATCGCGTGCGTGAACGTGCAGAGGCAGCGCGGGAGGGCTCAGGGATATTGAGCAGCACCACTGAGCTTGATACGGGGGAGGCGCGGAAGATCGCCGATCACCAGCTCCCGTACTGGACGGAGAGGATGACGCTGTCTTTCCTGCGGATGGCGAGCGACCGCGGAGGAGAAGCGACGGCGGACGACGCCGGCTACAGGCTACGATGGCCCGACGGCGAAACGCAACGGCGCGCAGTCTTCACGCGCTCTGAGGCCGATCATCCCGGGACCACGTGGCTGTCATTGGAACACCCTCGTGTGCGCGGACTGACTGCGAGACTGCCGCATTTCGTCCAGGGCCAACCCATGGCTGCAATGGTGATCGACGGGGTCTCGGACAAGGTGTCCGGGACTTGGGGTTCGCTCATAATTTAGTACGCACTATTCAGCGCACATGCCCCGGAGTCTGAG
>CAZSJP010000407.1:0-5078 GCA_964606675.1 uncultured bacterium | reverse complement strand
GAGCACGTGGGATGGCGACCTCGTCATTCGGAACTGCCGCTGGGTTCCGTCCTGCGGAGACACCATCTGGCCGCACATGATCGAAGTCCGCAATGACGGAACGCACGATTTCGGCTACCCGTGTTCTATGCCCGGAGAGGTGACCATCGACGGGCTGTTTGTCGATGACACGAATCACCCCGAGGACTATCGAGGCATGTACTTCTTCACCGATCCCGACCCTGAGTTCGGCGACGTCGAAGGCACAGGACCGCGGACGGAGCCGCCCTTCCCATACAGACTATGCCGGCAGGTGAAGGTTCGGAACCTTGCGACGAGAAGCGGGATGAAGCCCTGCCTTTCGCCGAACCGGGAGATGGCGAACAGCACCATCCTGATCGAGGAAGAATAGCGGATCTGCCGGCCGCGCGAGAACAGACAGGACATCCGGAGAACAGGACCGAATCGGCAGGTCGGCAGCCTCGCCCTCTTTCCGAACGACGCGCGCGGGCAGGCGATTCCAGCAAAGCATTGCGCGACGGACCGCGGCGTGCTACATTCGTAGTAGAGCGGCGCGGAGGTCCAATGATCCGACAATCTCCCTTCAGGATGCTACTTCACGGTCGGCGAGTGTACGCGCTCTACGTCGCCGCGGCCGCCATTCTACTTGCAGCCGCGTGCGCTCCCCCACCGGCAGTGAGGGATCCGACCGACGAAGATGAGTTCCTCGACAGAAGACCGCTCTTGGTCTATGTGGCGGGCACGGCGGACAGCGTGGAGTTCCACCACATAGGTTCGTGCCCCATCCTGAGTGGTCGTGCTCCGCGGCGGGAGCGACTGGGGGCCCTGCGGCCTTACTACCACTCGTGCATGTTCTACGCCTACACCGGCCAGACATACCGGGTATCGGTGCGCAACCTCGGGCCCAGGGGCCGCGTCGAGGTACATCTCGTGGAGGTCGCCACGGACCCTCCGTACGGCCGCAGGCTCATCGGCTCCGCCGTCGACAGCGGCGCGTACGCCGAGGTGACGGTCACCGGCGTGCTCAAGTAGCCGTCCTCGGCCTCGCAGCCCGCAGCATGGACATCGTCGGGCGTTTCGGGTATTATTAGAAGTCTATCTCGCGAACACTATCTGAATGTGGCGGAATCAGCAATACGGAGGATTCACGTGTACAAGATTGCCGTTCTACCGGGCGATGGGACCGGCCCCGAGGTCGTGGCCGAGGGTCTCAAAGTGATGGCCGTTCTGGCCGACAAGTTCGATTTCAAGTACGAGACGACCGAGTTCGATTTCGGCGGCGACCGGTTCCTGGCGACGGGCGAAGTGCTCCCCGACAGCGCCGCGGACGACCTGCGCACGTTCGACACGATCTACCTCGGTGCCATCGGCCACCCGGACGTGAAGCCCGGCATCCTCGAGAAGGGGATCTTGCTGGCGCTCCGGTTCGCGCTCGATCAGTACATCAACCTGCGCCCCGTGAAGCTGTACCCGAACGTCGATTGCCCGCTGAAGGGCAAAGGCCCTGACGACATTGACTTCGTCGTCGTTCGCGAGAACACCGAGGGCCTGTACGCCGGCACGGGCGGGTATCTCCGCCAGGGAACTCCCGACGAGGTGGCGATTCAGACGTCCGTCAACACGCGCATGGGCATCGAACGGTGCCTGCGCTACGCGTTCGAGTACACGCGCAAACGCGACCGCGAGAAGACGCTGACCCTCTGCGGCAAAACGAACGTGCTCACCTACGCCTTCGACCTCTGGGAGCGCGCCTTTCACGAGATCGGCGAGAAGGACTACCCGGACATCAAGCGCGACTACGCCCACGTCGACGCCATCACGATGTGGATGGTGAAGAACCCCGAGTGGTTCGACGTGATCGTCACCGACAACATGTTCGGCGACATCATCACCGACCTCGGCGCGATGGTCCAGGGCGGCATGGGCGTCGCTGCCGGTGGGAACATCAATCCCGAGGGCGTGTCGATGTTCGAGCCGATAGGCGGCTCGGCGCCGAAGTACACCGGGCAGAACGTGATCAACCCGATCGCAGCCATCGCATCGGCGCAGATGATGGTCGCGACCCTTGGTGAAGACGATGCCGCCGCCGCGCTCGAACGAGCCATCCTGCACGTGGTAGGCACCAAGATGAAGAGCATGGCCGCCGGCCGCATGGGCTACGGCACCAGCGAAGTCGGCGATCTCGTCGCCGACGCCGTCGCGCAAGGCGTGTAACGCAAGCGTTTCCTTCCGGGCGGTCGGCGTTGATGATCTCGCCGACCGCCTGCGAGCGTTTCCTTCCGATACAGTTTGCCACCATGCCAACCGGGCGCATGACTCTCGACGGCGCGGGTTGTGGTGCTCGGCTATGGCAGCCGCCCTACGCCGCCGCCCCCACCGCACCCCGGAGTCTGCAGCGTGCGCGCTGGCGCACGACGCCCTTCCCCCGCACTCCGCGTCCACGCATATATTGGGCGACGACCGACCGTGCCCACCGAAGCCACTGGGCGCTGGGCGGAGCACGTCGGACGCCGCGGCCAGGTCGAAGGAGAAGACTATGTTGATGCCGGACAGCGGGATTCAGTGCGGGGCAGCGGCAATCGTGGCGTGCATCGCGTGCGCCGCAGTGCTTGCTTCGAGCGCGCAAGCGGGTGCGCGGGCGAATGGGCCGGCGATACAGCTTACGGCACTCCCCGGGACCATCCACGTGAGTCTCACAGGCCCCGTTGCCGGGTCGGATGCGGTCTCTGTATCGTGCGCGAGGAACGAGACTGAATCGTTCCAGGTTGTCGTCACGGCGCGAGACGGGACGCTGCGCGGGGTTGATGCGTCGCTCTCCGTGCTCACGAATCGAGCAGGTAACACGTTGCCGGCCGAGTCGGTTGAGCTGTACTGCGCCGTGCACGTGCCGGTTCGCATGCCCGATCCTCGGTCGGCTATGCCGCCGGGGATGTGGGCCGACGCGCTGGTGCCGCGAACGAATCCCTACACCGGCGAACCGGTTCGCGGCCCGAAATGGGGCAAGGCCGGGTTCACCGGAGAGCGCTTTCGCGGCCGTGACTTCGACGTGTGGCCGGACCAGAATCAACCGCTGTGGGTGGACGTGCGTGTCCCCAAGGATGCTGCGCCGGGCGTCTACACCGGAGAGTTCACGGTCCGGGCGGAGAACGCCGGCAGCGTCCGGATGCCGGTCGAGGTCGAGGTCTGGGATTTCGCCCTACCGGACGGCCCGACCCACGAGAACCACTTCGGTGGGTTCAGCCATGCAGCGACCTACTACGGTCTGGCCGGCGATTCGGAGGAGTTCCTTCGCCTGGAGGACCGTTTCATCGAGATGATGGCCGCCCACCGCATCAACCCTCCGCTGCCGCAACGGCTCGCGCCACCTGTCGGCGAGGATGGAACCGTGCGTTTCGATGACGACCTCGACCAGCGCATCGCGGCCTTCGTGGCGCGGCATAGCATCACGAACATCCAGGTGCCGGGGCCGCCGTTCGCAGACGTGCTGGGCGCCGACCGGGCCAAGGCCATGGCGTTCTATCGCTCTTGGTACGCCTATCTCGAGCGCAAGGGATGGTCCGAGCGGGCCTACCTCTACATGCTGGACGAGCCGAACAACGCAGAGGCCTACGAACGAGTCCGGCGTCTGGGGGCGCTGGTCGCCGACGCGGCGCCGAACCTTCGCCGGCTGGTGGTCGAGCAGCCCTACACTGAGAACCCGGACTGGGGTGTGCTGGATGGCTCGGCAGACATCTGGTGCCCGCTGTTCGGGTATATCGACGAAGAGAACATCAGGCGGGTGCAGCAAGCGGACGACGACGTGTGGACGTATACTGCCCTCGTCTACTCAGTCCCCGACTACCATCCCGATTACGAGGCCGTCAAGCGCGGCTTGCCCCCGTACTGGGAGATCGACTTCCCGCTCCTCAGCTACCGCATCGCGCCGTGGCTCAACCGCCGCTACGGAGCCACGGGCCTGTTGTATTGGGCCACGTGCTTCTGGGGAAGCTCGCACCAGAATCCGTGGGACAACCCTGCATACGGCGATCATTGGAATGGCGAGGGAATGCTCTTCTACCCGGGCTCGGAGGCGGGCATCGACGGCCCCATTGCGTCTGTCCGGCTGAAGAACCTCCGAGACGGCATGGAGGATTACGAATATTTCGTCCTGCTGGAACAGCGCGGTGGCGCCGACGTCGTCGAGGAGCTTGTCAGGAACGCAGTGCCCACGTGGGGCTCGTGGGACAACGACACGCAACGTCTACTAGACCGACGCCGCACGCTCGCCCATGAGATTCTGCGGCGCGGCGAGTGAGGCGGCCCCAGGCTGTCCGAGTAGTAGGAACGCACATACCGAGTCGGTAGGCGCTGATCATACGCCTCTATGCGGTTCTCGCGCACGAGGTCCCCGCACATAGACGGCCTACCCCCACGCGCGATGTCGGCACGATATTGTGTGGGTGGCGGGTATCACGCGATCCGAGGGGTAACCGATGACCAGACGTCTCTCTACCGGCATCTGTGTGCTTGCAGCAGCGTTTGCGCTTCAGGCGTGCCTGTTCGGCAGCAGCAGCAACGTCGTGGACGGCACGGACACTGTCGGCAAGAGCGCGGGTCCAGAGCCCGCGCCGAGTGCGAGAGAACGAGCCGGCGCGACGAGTCTTGGGCCGGACGTATTCCCCATCACGTTCTGGAACGGCATCGCGGAGAAGGACGTCAGCCTTGCCGAATTCCAGAAGATCGCCGACGCCGGCCTCAACATCGCCCCGCTGTATCCGACAACGAGCGTCTGGGACTACCACAACTCATGCGTCGCGGTCGTCAAGCACCAACTGGATCTGTGCGAGCAAGTCGGTATCATGGGTATCGTCCACGACTTGCGCATCTCGTCGCCGGCACTGACCTCATGGCCCGACCAGGAGAACGCCATCAAGGAGCGTGTGGCCGCCGTCGTCGCCGACTACTCCGACCACCCGGCGCTGTGGGGCTATCACGTCTACGACGAGCCGGCCGACACCAACTTCGCGGGCCTGCGCATGCTGGTCGACGAGTTCACCGCCCTCGACCCGGGCCGCGTGCCGTACATCAACCTCTACCCG
>CAZSJP010000406.1:0-5093 GCA_964606675.1 uncultured bacterium | reverse complement strand
ACGGCGAACCAGCCTGCAGGCTGTAGTCTCCGGCTGTGGTGTCAGTAAACAGTGGATCGATGTCGATATTGCCGATGCCCTCGTATCCGCCTCGGATGTTGCTGTATGTGATGGAGACCAGGCCGGTATCTCTGACGATCTCCAGCAGCGAATCCCCCCACATGATACAGTTCGTGAGTGTTGCCTCGGCGTCCGGAGACGTAATACGGAACCCGCCCCCGACGGAAGTAGCCGTATTGCCGCTGATCGTGCAATTCGTCAAGGTCGTATTCGAGGAGGGAGCACTTAGCCATCCACCTCCGGAGGCGGCAACGTTCCCAGACAGTACGCAGTTCGCAAGCTCGACTGTCGAGCCGCTAACCTGCAATCCGCCACCCCCGTTGACGGCAACGTTGTCAGTGATGTTGCAGTTCGTAAGCTTGGCCGTGGAATTCTCGAAGAGAAGCCCGCCTCCGTATGAAGCTGAGTTGTTGCTGATGGTGCTGTTGTGCATCTCGAGGTCCGTGCCTGGGCCCACCACATAGATGCCTCCACCAAGCGACCCAGGCTCCCCCGGTGGCCCTTCTGCAGCGCCATCGCTTATGCGTGCGTAGCCAATGGTGCTCGAATCGCCTCCACCGATGCGGATCCCGCCCCAAGCCGCGGCCGCACCCTTGATGAACCGAATCTCGCTGGTCTTGGTGCCGACGGCGTGCAACTCTCCCTCGACGACGAACTGCACGTCGGCATCGAAGAGCACGTCCACACCCGGCTCGATTGTGAGCGTGTTGGCGGTGAGCACCGTACACTGTCCAACGACCGCATATGGGCCGTTCGCTGCGGTCCAAGTGGTTGTACTTATCGAACCGACAACGGTTGTCTGAGCCAGTATTCCTTGCGCGGAGAGCAACAGGGCGAGTAGCGCCCCCGCCGAGAGTCGTGCGCAGCGTCTGCCTAACATGGTCATCCTCCTACGGCAATCAACGGATTATGCCGGATTGTCGTCTGTGGGCAGGTACGTAAGATAAGACCGTGCAGAAGGCAATGCAAACTCGTCAATGCAGTCGTCCATGTTCAGGCGGTTGTGCGCAGATAGAGCGCCTCGCCCGTCGTCCGTTCGCATCCCCTAGCCCACGCGTTCCACGACCTCGGGGTAGCCGCGGAGGCCAGACTCCGCCACCCAAGTCGGAAGATAACACCGCATACCATCGCGCGTTGTGATCTATCTCACAAGTAGCGCTTTTCGCACGAGCGTGCGCGAGCGACTCGTCAGGCGGTACAGATACACGCCGCTGGCGACCTGGCGACCACGGGCGTCGAGGCCGTTCCAGACTATGTCGTGATACCCGGCGTCAAGCTCTCCAGCGACGAGCGTTCGCACGTGGCGACCGTTGACGTCGTACAGAGAGAGAGTCGCACGTCCCGCGTCGGCCAGCCCGAAACGTATCGTCGTTGTCGGGTTGAACGGGTTCGGGGTGTTCTGGTCGAGGGCGAACTCCAACGGCCTACCGAGTCCCGCGACCGAGATCAGCCCCTCGTTCAGCACAGCCTCGGACAAGAGCGGCGCCCCATCGACGGGCGCGATCTCGAACAGCACGCCGGGATCCGCGACGTCTCTGACGAACGCCACGTGAAGCACGGGGCCATCCTGCCGAGAGGCGAGAAGCTTCGCGCCGGACACCGCGACCGGGACATCGTTCGGCAGCGACAGACTCACTGTGCCGGAGGCGATGCCGACCGCGTTGCTCGCTGTAATCGCCCAGCCCGAGCCGCTACGCGTTACATACAGCCTCCTCGGCTCTGCGCCGCCGGGCTTCAGAAGCGCGCCACCGAGAGTGGGCCAGACGTAGGCCGGTTGAACGACTCTGTGCAGTACGTGCGCCGCATCGTACGCGGTCGCCGAACCGTTGCCGGTCACGTCCGCGCGCACGACGTCGATGGTCTGCCGCAGTTTCACCGAGTACTCCAGGATGTACGACGCGTCGAGGCCGCTGACGGTACGATCGTTCGTTACGTCGCCGTAGCGGTCGTGGACGGTGAGACCTACCGTATCCGTGACCACGTCGATGCCGTCGGTGACGCTGAACACGGCCAACGTGTCGCCGGTCTGCTGATACAGAGGAGTCCAGAAGAAGGTCGCGCTACCGGGGATGAATCCCGCTCCCGCGGGCCCGGCGACCATAGAGTACGTTAGCGCGTCGCCGTCTGCGTCGGTCGCTGCGACCGCGAGAGTCAGCGCCACCAGAGGATCGGTTGCCGTGTCCGGCCGTGCGACCCACGCCGGCGCTTGGTTGGTGATCGTGAACTGTCCGTCGATGAGGGTTGCGGGCTGCTCGTCTACGTGGGTCGTATCGAAGCGGAGCCACCGGAGCGGCATCGTACCGCGCGGAGCATCGGACCGAGTTGAGAACCGGAATCCGATCAGCGTTTCACTGTTCAGCGTGACCGTGCCGACGCCGGCCAGGCTTGCATAGATGGTGTCGCCGAGCACATTGACCTCGTGGTAGCCAAACGCAGCGCCGACGACAGCTACCGAATCGACCACGCCCGAATCGGCGACGAATGCGAGCGTGGCCGAGCGAACGCCCGCCATCGTGGCGGTCACCGCGACGGACACCGAGTCGCCCGCGTCCACGTTCACGACCGGCAGCGACAGAGTTCGTGGCGTCTGATCGAAGTAGACGCCTCCCATGTCGGCTCGCGTGCCGTCCGGGTCGTTGGGCGAGGCTGGGTCGCCAGCGTCGATGCACGGCGAACCGGCCGTCAATCGATAGTCGCCGTTCGCGGCATCCACGAAGACCGGATCGGCGTCGATGTTGCCGGTCCCGGTGTGGCCGCCCTCAACGTCGGAGTATGACACCGATAGAGAGCCGCTCAGCACGTCGGTCTCCTGCGGCGAGTCTCCCCACATGATGCAGTTCGTGAGCGTTGCAGAGGCATCGGCGGACAGGATGTGCAATCCGCCACCTCTGGATGAAGCGACATTGCCGCCGATGGTGCAATTTGCGAGGACGGTGCTGGAGGATGTCGCACTGATCCATCCGGCTCCGGTAGCGGCAGTGTTCCCGGATATCACACAGTTCGACAGGTCCACTGTCACGCCGGAGTTGAATATGCCATCACCTTTGTTGGCAGCAATGTTTCCCCTGATCGTACAACTCGTGAGCGTCGCAGTGGCGTCCTCTACGAACAGCCCGCCGCCGTATGAAGCCGTGTTGCCGCTGATAACGCTGTTGTGAATCCCAAGGCGCGTGCCCGAGCCGGCCATGTAGATGCCCCCGCCAAGCCGGTCCGGCAAATCCCCTTCCGCGTGGCCGTCGCTCACGCGTGCGTAGCCGATCGTGCTCGAATCGCCACCACCGACGCGTAGGCCTCCCCACTCGGCGGCCGAGCCTCTCCGGAAGCGGATACTGTCGGTCTCCGTACCGACGGCGTGAAGGACCCCGTTGACGATGAACTGCACGTCGGCGTCGAAGAGCACGTCGACGCCGGGTTCAATGGTGAGCGTGTCTCCCGCTGGCACGATGACCTCGGTCGTGATATGGTACGGTCCGCCGGCCGCCGTCCAGGTCGTCGTCGAGATAGTTCCGCCATGGCCGATGACGTTCGGCATGACGAAACTGTCGACCACGCTCCCATCCGGGCGGTAGGCCGTCACGGCACAGGTGTCTCCCACTATAGTCACGACGACATAGTGGTATGTAATATCTAGCACTTCGGTGTAGGCGTTCGCCGATCGTGTGTACAACGGCGCGCCGGCCCCAGCGGCGATTACGTATATGGGTCCTTGGCGCGGCCCGACCACCTGTTCGGCCCGGATGGGCTTGGATCTATGGTATACATGGTTGTGTCCGGACCATGAGATTGGAACATGGTAGTCTTCGAACAAACCGGTCCAGGCTGCGCGCACCGCCGTATCGCCGTCGGGGATTGCCGAGTATTGTGGGCCGTACGCTGGGGAGTGATAGTAGACGAACACCCACGGCTTGGTGTTGGCGGCCAGGTCTTCCGCAAGCCATGCGGCCTGTGCGGTAAGATCGTACTCCGTGTTCAGCGCGATCCAATGCGTGGGGCCGTATTCGAAACTGTAGCATTGCTCGGCGAAGCCGGGGCCGCCATTGTCCGGAAGCGCGAACGACAGGAAGTAGTTGGGCGATTGCTCCTCGTGGTTACCAGCCGTGGGCATGAGTGGGAACGTCGCGAGTTCGGTCGCCGCGCTGTCGAACCAGACGTTCCAGTCGAGCGCATTACTGCCCGCATTCACTATGTCGCCGGTGTGAACGATGAAGGCCGGGTCGTGGGCGACAGCGGCGTCGATCACGTCGGACCACACGTCAAGCCCGGTTCGAGAGTCTCCGAGCACAACCAGTGTCAGGCTATCGTCGCGGGCATCGGCGACGGTGAAGAAATGCGTCTCGCTCCAGACTGAGGCAGGCCGATCGCCAACGCGATACGCGTACCGCGAACCGGGCGCGAGCCCCGGCATGGCCGCCTCGTGCGCGCGGTACGGGCCCAAGTTCGAGACGTACGTCGCGCTCGTCCCGACCACACCGACCACTGATGCAGAACCCCAGTCGATGGCGCCGGTGTCGGTCTCGACGGTCGCGAGGAAATCCACTCCGCTGTTGACGAGCGAGGTGTCGGTCTTCCAGGCGACTCGGCGTTCGGTCTGTCCGTCCGGGCCGACGGATAGCGCCACGTGGTAGGGCATCTGGGCGAGGGCATCGGGCGCCATCCACGCGAATGCGAGGAAAGCCAGCGTCAGGGCATGTGAATCGCGCATCGGGCTAGCCTTTTCTCGCTGGCGTCCGCCCGGCAAAGGCCGCGGCAACTATGGGTGGTTGGCGTGTCAGCTTCCACCGTCCTACCGACAAATATACATGAATATCGGGTTCGTGGTCGTCGCGCGCCGGATCGAGTTGTTGCGCCCAACCGGTCGGTCAGGCCCGATGGCAGCCACGCACGTACAAGCCAGGGGCGGCCCGAAGACCGCCCCTTTTGGCATACGCTGCCGTGTTCGGACTGGCACGACGATCGTATCGCATCGCCACGGAGTTTTGCAGTGTCCCGCACCAGCGGGCACTGTGAAACTCCCAACGTGCGCCGACCCCGTC
>CAZSJP010000405.1:0-5108 GCA_964606675.1 uncultured bacterium | reverse complement strand
ACTTCGCTTTCGGCCTCGAGGCCATCGGTCGAGCGGGCCCGCACGCGGAAATAGTAGGTCGTCGCGGGGTCCAGTCCGCCGATGGACGTGCGATGCGATGGCGTCATAGCCCTCGCCTGGATCTTCCGATCGAGACTCTCGCGGCTCGTGCCGATCGCTAGCTCGCCGTCGGTCGGCACCGACGTGTTCCACACCACCACGGCGCGGTTCGCCTCGGGGTTCTCTACGGTCACGCCGGCGAACTCCGGGGCTGCCGCATCCTCTCGCGACGAGTCGCCGCATGAGGCTATCGCAACGCCGAGGGCAACGGCGACAAGTGTTCTGTACAGTGCTCGGCCCACTCGGACCTCCACGGTTCGGGTTGCACGCAGCGCATGGTCGGCATGGGCGCCGGGCTACGCTCTTCTAGGACGCACAGAGATGAGAACGTGGGGCGGATATCTCACCGCCCGGTTTCATTGCGTCAGGACATCGGGCATGAGCCGCCGGACGGGCAGGTCGCGCACGGCGCGGCTTCACCCGACGAATTGCCTGCCGTGTGGGCGGCAAACACGCTGAACATACGCTTGACGTTCTCGCTGCCGCAGTCGCACGGCGCCTTCTCGGCGGAGTTGGCCACCAGGCGCTCGAACTCCTCGCCACAGTCCTTGCATTGATATTCGTAGATAGGCATCGATCCCTCCGATACGTTGTCTCGCAACGCCATCCGTTGTCTCGCAACGCCATCCGTTGTCTCGCAACGCATCGATTGCGCGGCGCCGCCGTGCTCGTGAGGCACCACGTTGCGTTGCACGGCGATGACGACATTCCTGCTTCGTCACGACGTGCTCAGTAGCGAATAGAGCACCAAAACCTATCACGACGCCGCGGTTCGGATCAAGTCCCGCCGCGACATCATGGCTTCTGGGCGGCCGCCACGAGCCACAGATATTCCGGGTTGCCTCGCGCGCCCCTGAGGGGGGATTCCATCTCCGCGACGACTCGCGCGCCGATGTCCGACACATCCCCTCGGATTCTCTCCATTACTCCTGCCGCGGCATCCGGCTTCAGTATCCCACCCTGCCGTTCGTCGCGTTCCGCCTCGTACGAGGGCTTCACGAGGCTTACTACCTGCGCGCCCGGAGACAGAATCCGCAGCGCCGGTGGCAGAACGTGCCGCTGTCTGGTCCATGCAACGTCGACGGTGACCAGATCGACCCGTTCCGGCAGTTCCACGTGCAGAGCGTTGGTGCGTTCCATCGTCACAACGCGGCTGTCGCTGCGCAGAACCCACTCGAGTGTGCCGTAGCCGGTGTCGATGGCGTACACTTTCGCGGCGCCGCGCTGAAGCAGGCAATCGACGAAGCCGCCGACGTTCGACCCGAAGTCCGCAACGGTCATGCCCTCGACGGGCGGCAGCAGGTTCGCCCACTCGGTGAGCGCGGCATCCAGCTTGTGGCCGGCCCGCCCGACGTAGCGGGGTCGCTCGGCGGTCATTATGTCACCAACCTGCATGAGATCACCGCAGCAACGCCTCCCCGAGTCGGTCGGCCTCGTCTGCCCCGGCGGCGCGGTCAAAGAGATAGGTGTGACCGCGAATGCTCATCGTGAGCCTATCGACTTCAACCTCATACTCGATCTCCTCGATGTCCTCTATGCCGGCTTTGTCCGACGATAACACGAGCCAGATGCCTTCGTTATGGTAGTAGCCCACCTCTCGACCCAGCAGCGTACTGTCTCGCTTGAGGGCCAGGAAGACGTATGTTCCGTAGGACGTGAAAGCCCAGCGCGAGCTATCGGGCTGAGTCGACAGCACAGTCGGGTACGGACCCGCCCAGATCCCCCACAGCGGATCGGGCGAGTTGTTCGGATTGAGGAACCCGCACCCCGCGGCCATCGCCAAGAGGGCCGCCGCCGCCAGTTGCGTGCGAATCGACGGAGTCGTGCGCTTGTGTCGGATCGGGGACGGCGGGCCGGAGAGACAGCCTCTGCCCTTGCCGCAGCCGGCGACCCGTGACGTATTTTCTGATGTGTCGTGCGATCCGGCAAGTGCTCCCGCCGTGCGCGGTTCCGGCGCCGAGTCTCCACTTACGGAGTGCAACGGGCCGCCGATCTCGTCGGCGCCTGAGGAGGAGGGAACGTGGCATCTCCTGAGTATTCCATGCCCATCGCCGTCCGAACCTACGAGACCGATGCGACCGGAGTCGTCCCGCCGGCTGCTTACCTGCGGTGGTTCCAGGAGCTTGCCGTGCATGGGTCCGCCGACCGTGGCTTCGACGCAGACAGGTACGCCGAGTTGGGCGCGACGTGGGTGATTCGCGAGTTCGTACTCAGCGTGCTGACCCAGCTTGGTGCCGGCGAAGAGACGGTCGGTGTCACGTGGGTCTCCGAGATTCAGCGAGCCAACTCGCACCGCGAGTATGCGCTCCGACGTCCTGGAGGCGAGGTGGTCGCCGCCGGACAAGCCCGCTGGGTCTTCGTCGATAGAGACACGGGCCGGCCGCGACGCATCTCCGACGAGATGCTCAACGCATTTGCCCCGAGCGGGACAATCGCCGTGAGCGACGTCGAGTGGGGGTCGGACATCATGCGTATCCCGGAGGACGCACCTGTGCAGCGCGCCGAGCATGAAGTCGCATGGTCCGAGATCGATGGTGCGCGCCACGTGAACAACGCCGTGTATGCCAGGTGGGCTGTCGACTTCATCCGTGCGACGAGCGGCAGCGTGCGCCCCGTGTCGAAGATGCGCCTCATGTTCCGATCGCCGATCGTGTGTGGGCAGCCAGTAGAATGGTCTCTCTACAGCGGGGACGAGCGGCATTACGTTCTGCAGGTGTCGGTCGGGGAGGACGGCCGCGCCGCGGCCACGGTCGTCACGGAGTTGTCGAAATAGTGGTAGTGCCCGCGGGTGCGGCCTCCGACGTGTGGCCGAGCATGCGCTCCAGCGAGTCGATTCGCGCGCGCGCAGCCGAGTCGCCGACTAACGACGCCATGAGGCGGTGTTCGCTCCGCCACGAGATGGCGGCATTCCAGACGTCGCCGCGCGATCGGGTCTCCATCGCCAGTTCGTAGAGCGTCTCGGCAAGCTGACCGTACAGCTGGCGCTGCATCGAATCGCTAGTGGCCTGTTGCAGCCGCGCTCGCAGCTTGGTCTCAGAGCGGCGCATCTCCTGCAGGCCGAAGGCCGTGCGCCGCCCGGTGCGCCCGAGCGCAACGCCGATGCTGACCTTCCCTGCCGGTCTCGGTTGCTGGATGGCCGGCGCACCTATCGGCAACGGGGCCGGCTTGCTCGCAGTTGCTATCGGTCGCGGCGCGCCGCCGGCGTGTCCGGCAGTGTCGGGGCGCGTTGATGCTTGGCCGTGAGTGTCGGCGCCGGAATGACTTTGGCCGTCGCTGCGCCGGCGGTCGACGCCCGAAGCATCGACGTGGTCTTCGGCGCCGCTGGCCGGCGCCTCATCGTGCGTTCCGATATCTGTCGCCCGGACGTCCGCGGTGGCACGCGCTGTCACATCCGCTTTCTGCGCAACCGGTTCGGTATCGATGAACGAGTAGCCGACGAATGCCGCACCGACGAGCATGGTGGCCGTCGCCGCTCCAGCCCACGTGGAGAGGGCTGCGAGCGCCCACTGCACGGCAGTTCTCAACCGTCGGGATTGTCGGGATCGTGGGGCTGTCGAGGCCAGGTCGTGCTCGGACCGGCAGTCGTCGCAACTCGCGAGGTGCGCACGGATCTCAGCGTACATGTCGGCGGCAAGCCCACCGGCAAGGTAGGAAGAGATCAGCGGCCTGCAAGCATCGCAATGCACGACCATCCCTCCGCGCGTCCAACCTTACGGACGCCGCTAGCATGATGCGCGTGGCCCCCCCGGGGGCCGGTCTCTTGCGCCGACGACAACGGCAGCCACCGTGTCTGCTGTTGGCGTCCCCAATCCACCAAGGCGGAATTTACGTTTTTCGTGCATGTATGGCAAGAGTTCTGCACCATTTGTGACCTGCATCACGCCGCCGGCGCGGCGATCGTCGCAACGCGGCCGAATCGTGTGCACGAGGCCAGCGGGATACAGGTCTCAATGTGCTGCACGGCAACCCGATATCATCTGCGCGATGGCCCCAGCACGTGCCGGCGAAACGCGGCGGACACGTTGGTCCGACCGCACACGAGACCCCGCGGCCAACAGCGCCCTGCCGTCCGCAACGACCTAGAGCAGGCCGAGATCATCGAGCAACGCGCGCGTCTGCCGGATCCCGTCGAGCATGGCTTCAGGCGATCCCCAGTGCTCGACGCTCGCAGGCCCCGTGTAGCCATCGGCGTCGAGCTGTGTGAAGACGTCGCGGTAGCTCACCGACGTGTCGGCAACGGTGGCGATAGATCTGTTCGAATCGGGCTTCACGTGGACGTGCTGCACCAGCCCTTTCACGTAGCCATAGCCGTCCGGCATCGGTATCTCGCCCGTCCGAGCGGCATTGTTGACGTCCCAAGCCACGGCGAGCGAGTCGCTGCCGCCGAGTCCGTCGATTATCTCTCGGCATTGCTTGCAGTTGCCCGTGTTCGTGTCGCCCTCAGGCTCGAACGCGATGAATACGTTGGCCTTCTCGGCACGCTCGATCAGCGGCCCGAACACGGCGCGCAGGTCGGGCATGATCCCGGGGATGTCGGGTTGCAGGCGATGCTCGGCCTTCCAGTATGGATTCCAGAAGCCGAAGCATCTGATTATGTCCGTGTCGAACGCACGTGCGAGCTCGATCATCCGGTCGAATCGCTCGGAATTGAGAGCGACTTCGTCGGGATTGTAGAGATCGTACTTGCCCGTGCCGCTTCCGATGACGCCGACTCGGGCGCCGAACTCGGCGAGGTAGCCCTGCAGTGTGGCCACGTCGTCGTCCGTCATCGTGTTGACGTCGCCGCCGAACAGTCGGCTGCGTATCTCAATCGCGGTTGCGCCGGCTTCGACACCCATTCGCAGCGACTCGCGAACGTCGTCGGTGCCGAGTTCGTCGCTGAAGTAGCAGACGTCGATCATCGGGTGTATCCTCCCTCTGGCATGAATGGCTTCTCGAGCGGGAACATCACCTGCTCCCCAGTCTGCGACGATTCGTATATCCCGTTGAGTATCTCCACCGACTTGCGT
>CAZSJP010000404.1:0-5121 GCA_964606675.1 uncultured bacterium | reverse complement strand
ACTGCCGACCTCCCGCGCGAGGGAGCATGCGTTCGTAGCCACGTCGACGAGTTCGGTCAGTTCCTCTCGTATTGTCGCCTCGGGTCGCTTCGTGAACCATCTCGGTGGCAGGTTCTCCGACGCGACGCCCCAGTGAGTCTCCCCGTCGATCGACAACGCCACCCGAACGAACAGGTGGGGGATCGCCGTCAGAGTCGCGATGCCGAAGCGAAACGGCATCCTCAGATATACGTTCAACACGTGCGCGTCGACGTCGACTACTTCAACCGTCATACTTGCGGACTCCCTTCGGCGCCATGCCCGATCGGGTATGCGCCCGTTCTGTCGTCATCGGTGGCGCCCGCCGGCCATCGGTGGTCCCACTCGGCCACGAACGATTGCTCCGCGAACGACGGATCGTCCAGCCCGATCGTGCGGATGGATACCCGGCCACCGCCTATCTCCATGACGCGCGCCTCGCACGGATACTCCACCAGCGCCGCCGTCGTGCAGTTCAACGTCCCGTTCGAGGCCGTCAGGTCGTGGTAGTGCCAGTGGCCGGCCACTACGACATCGGGCGAATCATGCTTCGCGATCACCGCCAGCACGTCGTCGTTGCGAGTGCCGTATTCGTTGAGCGGTGGCTTCATGCCGGGCGGGTGGTGGATCGGCTCCGGCGGCACGATGGGCTTCGAGTGCATCGGCGGGTGCGTGACCACGACGAGTGGCATGTCGCGGCCGCGAGCCAATTCCGCGTCAAGCCACGCCAGGTCCGCATCCGACGCTCCGATTCCTCGGCACGTTCCCGCTTTGTGGCGGTCCCAATCGATGCATTCGGTCGGTGGCGCATCCGCCCAGAACCACCACGCCGAGTCCAGCACCAGAACACGCACGCCCGCTACATCCGTCGCGTGCGACCACGTACCCGCCGACCCGCCGTACGCTCGGCCGAACCGCTCGCGAGTGCCCGGCTCGAACGTGTCGTGGTTGCCCGGGGTCGCCACCACCGGGCAGCCCAGGCGCTCGAAGGTGCGAAGCGCGAACTCGTGGCTCGGGTGGTCGCCCTGGTCGGTGATGTCGCCCGCGTGCAGCACCAGATCGGGCTCGACACTCTCCGCGAGGCGCACGAGCGCGTCGGCAAGACCGACGGTGCGCGACTGTAGCATCCGGTTCCACCACATGCCGTCGTCCGGCACCGGCGGGAAGCGGAAGTGCGTGTCCGCTACAATGAGTACCCTGGTCGCCATGCATGGCTCCTCGGTGTAGCCTGTCACGAGTCCCGAACACGGAACATCGGCCGCAGGACGGGACGAGTATCTGGGTCGCCATGCGCAGCCCTTCGCCGTACATTGTCATTGGTCCGCTATCACGTAACGGAACATCGGCCCCAGGATCAATGGAGGCGGCTCGTGACGTATCGTGCCGATTTGTGCGTCATCGGCGGTGGCAGCGGCGGAATCGGGGCGGCACTTGCCGCTGCCAGGCTCGGGCGCAATGTCGTGCTGGTCGAAAAAGCCGGCGTACTGGGGGGAACGTCAACCCTCGGCGGGGTTAACAGTTGGGAGCCGACCGCCGGCGCGACGGGCATCACGCGCGGCATCTACGACCGGCTGCGGCGAATACCCAACGCCGTCGGAATCACGTATCGCCGGAAGGCCTGGGAACGCGACGCGCCGTTCGCGCTGTGGGGGGTCGACCCCGACCTCGGCTACGACGACACGCTACGGCGTAGCGGCGTCGGCGCTGAGGGCTGGCACACCGTGGTCACGGAGCCGGACGCGTTGGCGACGGTGGCAGCCGAGATGCTGTCGGAGACCGGCCTCTGCACGGTGCTGCTCGGCACGGCATTCGTATCGGCCGAGACCGACGGCGACCTCGTAACGTCCGTCACCGTCGAACGAGGGGGGCGCCGAGAGAGACTGCAAGCGCCCGTGTTCGTCGACGCAACGGGCGACGGGCTGCTGGCCGACGCGGTCGGTTGCGAGTCGATGCTCGGCGAGGACGCTCGCAGAGCGTTCGGCGAGCCCGACGCGCCCGATTCTCCGTCCGGGCGGCTCAACGGCGTCACGCTCGTCTACCGCATCCGCCGAACCGACGAACCATGCATTGCGCCACTGCCGAGCGACGTCCCGGGCGACCTGTGCACCGCATCGACGAACATCGTGTCGTACCCGTGCGGCGACATGTCGATGAACGCGCTGCCTACGATGACCGGAGACGAGGCGTGGGAGCTTGGCCCGAGGGCCGCCTTCGCCGAGTGCAGGCGACGTGCGGCCTCGCATTGGCATTGGCTTCAGACGTCGCACGGATTCGACTCGTGGCGACGGGTATCGACGGCGCCGATGCTCGGCGTGCGAGAGTTGCGCCGGGTTGTCGGCGAGCACGTGCTCACGGAGCACGACTTGCTGGCCGGGTTATCCGGGCAGACGCACGACGACGTGGTAGCGATCACGGACCACGCGGTGGACCTGCACGGCCACGGCGGGGGCTGCAAGGAACTGGCCGAGCCATATGGAGTGCCGTACCGCTGTCTGATCGCCCGCGACGCTCGTAACCTGCTGGTCGCCTCGCGCTGCGCGTCGTTCTCGCACATTGCGGCGTCGTCGTGCAGGCTATCGCGGACGATGATACAGCTCGGCCAGGCGGCGGGCACGGCTGCGGCGCTGTGTCGGCAAGACGGCTCCGAGTTGCGCGAGTTACCGCCGGACCGTCTGCGGGCGAGCTTGATGGAGCAGGGGGTGCAGCTGGAGGTGTAGGCATCGCCCCTTGCCGTCACCCGCCGTAGGATTACTATCATATTGAGATTTCGATCCCGGTAGCGATTGGGGAGGCGCAGCATGGCCAAGCCGCGTGTGTTCATCAGTTCGACCTACTACGACCTCAAGCACATCAGGTCGTCGCTTGAGAGCTTCGTCGAGTCGCTGGGCTTCGAGCCGATCCTGTCGGAGAAAGGCGACATCCCGTACGATCCCTCTTCATCGCCCGATGAGTCGTGCTACGGCGACGCCGCGAGAGCCGACATTTTCGTTCTAGTCGTCGGCAGTCGCTACGGCGCGGAAGCCGGTGGCGAGGGCGAGAAGCCAGATCGGCCCTTCTACGAGGAATACGAGAGCGTCACGAGGAGGGAGTATCGGAGCGCGGCCGCCCACGACGTGCCGACCTACGTACTCATAGAGGGCGGGGTGCACGCGGAGTATCGGACCTTCCAGCGCAACAGGGACAGAACGGACATAGCCTACGCACACGTGGATTCGGTCAACGTCTTCAGCTTGATCGGGGAGGCCATGGGCAACCCGACTCAGACGTTCGACGGTTACGCCGATATCGAGGCGTGGCTCAGGGAACAATGGTCTGGTCGTTTCCGGGAACTGCTGCAGCGCGAGTCCAGTGAACGGCAGATCGCGTCCCTCAAGTCCCAAGTGGGTGAACTGCGTGAGGTTACCGAGACACTGAAGACGTACCTCGAATCCGTGATGACCAACACGCTGGCGGCTGAGGCCCAGGAACTGATAGAGAAGGAGAAGGAGCGTCTGGAGGAACGCAGGGCGGAGGCGCTACGCGCGAACTGGCTCGTGGAATCGCTGCTGGGCTATGGGTACGAGTTGGCAGATGTTGTGGCGACATTCAAGACATCTGGCTCGTTCGAGGAGCTTCATGACAAACTGGAGGCACTGGGAGGCCTGTCGCCAGAAGCCGCGGAAAGCAAGTCCGAGTTCCTCAGGAAAGCCCTCAGCTACACCAGAGCTGACATTGACGATGCGAGAGAACTGCTTGGCCTGCCTCCCCTAGTATATGAGCTACCGAAAAGAAGCGACGCGACGGAAACGGAAGCCCCTGGATAGCCGGGCATACCAACAACCATATCCCACACACCGGAGACCAGTGACATGAGCGACAAGATACGACTCGGATTCATCGGCGGCGGAAACATGGGGCAGCGCGCCCACATCGTGAACTTCTCGCAGCTCACCGACCAGTGCGAATTGGTGGCGCTGGCGGAAGTGCGGCCGGAACTGGCGAAGAAGGTCGCGACGCACTACGGCATTCGTGACGTCTACCCCGATCACAAGGCGATGCTGGCCGACGCCGACGTCGACGCCGTCGTCGCGATCATGGGCTACTCGTTGCACCACACCGTCGTGCCCGACGTGCTGAAGGCCGGGAAGCACCTCATGACGGAGAAGCCCATCGGGTGCCGCGCGTCGTCGGCCAAAGAGTGGAAAGCGCTTGCCGACGAGCGCAATCTGGTGTATCTGGTCGGCTACATGAAGCGATGGGACCGCGGCTGCCAATACGTCGCCGGCCTGATCCGAGAATGGCGCGCAAGTGGCGAGTTCGGCAAGCTCAACTACCTCTCCTGCAACATGAGCGGCACAGATTGGACATGGAACCCCGAGCCGGCGATCCATACTCCCGAACGCCCCGAAGGGCTTCTCGCCGCCGAGCCGTTCCCCGAGAGCATGAACGACGAAGAGGCGCAGTTCTACAACATGAACATCAACTTCTACGTCCACCAGGTGAACCTGATCCGCTACCTGATCGACGAGGACTACGACCTGACCTACACGCACCCCGGCGGCAAGGTGCTGATCGCTACGTCGGAATCCGGCGTCGCGATCACGCTCGAAATGAGCACGTATTCGCTCGCGCAGACGTGGGACGAGGAGTATCACGTCTGCTTCGACGGCGCCGACATACGCCTCAGCGTCCCGGCTCCCATGCGGACGCAGCAGAACGCCGAAGTCGTCATCAGGCGGAACACCGACGGCGGGACGCACGAGACCGTTCGTCCGAACATCCCGCCGAGCTGGTGCTTCTTCGAGGAGTCGAAGGGTTTCCTGGATACGATCCGCGCCGGCAAGATGCCTTACGACTCTGCCGGCGAAGCGGCTCGCGATCTGGAGATATTCGAGCAGCAAGTCGAGCTGATGCGCGCCGCAGGCGGGAAGATGTCATAGGTCCGCACGCGCCGTAGGGTCGTACGGGACCGGGCTACCACTTGTGCCGCGCAACGATGGAGACCTACCGATGTCGTACATAGTAGAGCCGGAGCGGCGCGTCGAAGTCGCCCGAGACGTAGACGTCGTCGTTGCCGGCGCCGGAATCGCCGGCACGTTCGCAGCTATCGCCGCAGCCCGTCAG
>CAZSJP010000403.1:0-5140 GCA_964606675.1 uncultured bacterium | reverse complement strand
CCGAAGCGTCTGATCGACCGCCGCGCGGTCGTAGGGAAGGTCGATCCTCGCCTGGCCGATAAGCCAGGTGATCCAGCGATGTCGCCACTGGTCAGCCGACTCGCCAGTTGTTGCTCTCCACTTCTCGTCGCCGACCACACGCAGGAAGTGCCCGAATACGCCTCCGCTGTCGAGTTGTGGTGAGTCAAGCAGGTCAAAGATCGAAGCACGCCCCTCTGGCTGAAGCGCATCCCACTCCTCGATCGATGCTGCAATGGCGGCGGCCGCGTCGGGTCGGCGGCCGGAGCCGTTACCTCTCAGCACCTCGCACGCGAATCGCCCGGCCATTCTGAGGAGAGCTTGCAGACCGTCGCCGCCGGCAACATCCGCCGCCATCTCGACCCTGTTCTCGCCACAGACTACCACCAACAACGCCTCAGTATCCGGCGATAGCAGAACCTCCGGGGGGGACGAACCCCATTCCAAGCCTTTCCAGGCTATCCTATGGAGTTCTCCGTCGGTGCTGAGCGTCTCACCGACATTCAAGCCGTCGGAACACGTGGTGGGCCACCTGCTGGCGGAACGGTTGTGCAGCGTGTCAAAGCGCTCGACGCAGCGAACAGGGAATGGCACACGTACGGCGTCTGGCTCCTGAGCTGACTCCGGCCCTGCTGACTGGGTGGAGGATGATCGCATAGATGGCTCCGCTTTGGGTGGATCGGTTGTACTTGGTCGACAATCTCGAACTGGCTGCGGCTTGCGCTCGGACCAATCCATAAAGATACTGAGCGCACTGTCGGACCCCTCCCCTCTACCGGGTGCGGCCAGAGATTCCCTGGGCACGTAGATCGGCGTTCCGCCGGAGTGCCGTGGTCCAACGCGCGTCAGATCAGGCTGCGGTAGTCGCCAGGAGAATGCCCTCGCCGAGGCCCCGTCGGTCGTAATGTGACGCGGCTTCATTCCTATCGCCAAGGTGGAACGGCACGAGCGGCGTCATCGCTCAGGGGTGCAGTAGAGCGGGTCTGCGCGGGCCTTCATTGGCCAGAGCATGGTGGGGCCGTGAAGGGATTCCGCCACAGATGCGCCGACGCGTGAAGTGCTCGGAGCGAGTTGACAGGGCTTGGCACATGGGCTCGGATGGGGTCTCGCCTGATAACTGGAGTTCTGTCAGGCCGAAGCCGCTGAGCACGCGTGCTCGAATTGCTGGCGTACGCGCCTACTGGTGTGACCAGACCCACAGGGGGAACGGGCGGCACCTCCCCCCGGACCCCATCTGTCCACTGGGTGGACAGATGGGGCTACTCCGTCACAGTGTGCCACCATCCCACTACGCGACCAACCACCTCTATATCGCTAAGCTTCACACGGATAGGACGATACTCCGGGTTCGCCGAGCTCAGCAGCGCATAGTCGTTCCCGATGTCCAGATACCTCACTGCCACGTCCTCGGCCTTGATCCTCACGACCGAGACCGGAAACCGCACATCATCTCTCCGACGCGGACTCACCACGATCACGTCCCCCGGCATCAGGGTCGGCGACATGCTGTTGCCCTCGACGATCAGCGCGAACGCGTTCTCGTCTCTCGGGTCCGGCACCACAGTGTAGCCCTCGGCGCCGGTCTCGGCAAGAGCTCCGAGGTCGGTGTCTGACTGAACCGGGCCGGCGGGAAGCCTCGCCAGAATGGCCACGCCCCGGTGTCGTTCACCCTTTATCCACGTCTCGCGAGGTGCGTCTTCCACCTGGCTCGGCGCAGCCCCTTCCCCCAGCATGGGGCCATCGCCCAGAATCAGCCAGTCCGGACGACAGCCGGTGATCTCACAAATTCGAGCAACGATATCGGACGGGATCGGATCGCCTTTCTCATACCTCAACACGGAGGTCCGAGCAAGCCCCAAGAGGGCCGCAAATTCCTCCTGCTTAGCCTTTCCACGCGCCTGTCTTAGGCGCGCTCCAAGCGATGCGTCGCGCTTCTTCCGAGTTAGTTTTTGGGCACACACAGGATACGCAGTGACGACTCGTCGCCTACACGCAGGACTGGCGCGCTGCGGTACCCTGTCGGCCGGGGCCGTGCCCGCGGCCTTGGAGTGGAGGAGCCAGTCGCCAGAACGATCGGAACACCGGCACAACCTGGTCTCCGGTGCGGGCGTCTGGCGACCAAGCTACAGCTCAGCCGCAGATATCTGATACCCGCGGGGACGCGTCAAGAAAGGAAGGGGCCAACGCGAGCCCTATCTTCCGCCCGCATCTGACGGGATGCCGTGGATCGCGCCCTCGTCAGGGCGGTCCGCGAGACGTTCGAGTACCCTGGAGATATCGACGCCAAGGTGACGGGCTTGGCGAATCATACGAAGTCGTACGCCGTCGCCTTCAGGCCGTTGGCATCTTGAGAGGCGGTCACCATGTGGATAGTGCAAGGCCTCGACCGCAGGAGTGTGGATGCCTCTAGAATCCAGATCGCCGTCACCGATGGTACGCACGGCACTGTCTTCTCGGCTCACTCCTCGGGGCAAGTCGTGAAGGAGCTCCGAAATCCCAGAGCGGATAGGCGGATAGGACTCCCTCACACGCCCCGACGATCCCTGGTCAGCCAGAATTGGCCTAACAGCGCCATCGCGATCGGGCTGTACCAGTCGCAAACTGACCGCGCCGACTGGTTGCTTCGAAAGGGGCCGAAGCAGCTAGTGAAAGGCGCTTCCCAGCAGCCCCGAACTGCGCCGGCCGAGTCCGGGCTAAGCTCGGAAATCTCTGCCTCAGCTCTGGCTGGGATCCGTGCGTCGAAGATTCGCCGGCATCGATGTCCTCCGCGCCGGATGTGCCGCCGCCCGACGACGCCCGGGAGGGCTCATCGGATTCCTCCTGTCACCCCGAAGGGGCCAAGGCGCAGCCTGCAACGCGCTCTCACGACGCGCGGCCGCACGCCACGAGGTGCCTGGGTTTCGCCGTCCTCGCAGAGCGCGACGTGGGCTACGGGCACGGCGGCGATGCCAGGGCTGGCAACCGTGTTCCGCTTGGTGCGCCCCAGGCAGGCGGGTTCAGGCGGGGTCGCTCCCGCAACGACAGTGGCGACACTGCGGAGATTGCCGAGCTGCCGCAGGCTACGGTGGCCTATCGGGCGAAGCCGACGAGAGGGGCGTAGATGCCTGGCGAACGCATTGAGAGAGCCGTCACTTCGGAAGCAGCGCGCGCAGAACCCACTACTGGCGTGGCGGACGTGCAGAGCGGTGAGGGTGATCCCGTCGCGCGTGTGATATCAGCCGGCCTCGATCCCTTCGACGAGACTCGCACCGCAGAGCAGACCATCGGCTTCCGGAAGGAGGGCGCCCGGATCATCATCGAGATCGGGCGCAGGCTGGTGCAGGCGAGGGAGTTCTACAGGTCCAGCGGCGGCCGGGGTCACGACGGCGAGGGCTTCCGGTCCTTCTGCGACCGCTGCGGCATCGGGCACTCCACAGCCTACAACTATATCCGTGTCGTTGAGCGCCTCGCCGAGACCGGTCTGCTCGACTCTTCGCCTCTGCTCGACACCAGCGCCGGTGTCTCCAAGCTGCTAGCCATCACTGAACTCGATCCTGAGGATATCCGCCAGCTGGACGAAGGAGGGGCTGTGGAGGGCATCGGAGATCTCGACGAAATCGAGCGTATGCGCGTGGGCGAGCTTCGCCACGCCATCGGCGAGCGGCGAGACAGCCAACGTCGAGCCGTGTTGCGGGTCAAGGAACTGGAGGAGCGGCTTGGCGACGCCTGCGCGCGCCGAGGTGCTGCAGGCCAAGCTGGACGAAGGGACACATGCACCATCGGCTCCCGTAGTCGAGTTCGTGCGCCTGATGGCGCCACTGGTGCACTGGGCGCAGGAGGTCTCTCGCCATCCGAAAGACGTCCGCCATGAGCTATTCGAGCAGGTGCATCCGCACTACGACTCCTTCGCTCGGCTTCTGACGGCGGCGCTCATCCATGAGAACACCCACGATCTCCCCGTTCCGACCTTCGAGCACCTGCTCGAACAAGAGGGATGATATGCCGCTGGGTTCCCACGCAAGAGGTGAGATCCGCCGAGAGATGGCCGGGCTGTCCGGCGCAGAAGCACGGACATGTGCGATGGAGCTCTCTGAGCGGCACGGTTGCTCGGAAGGCACCATCTACGCACTGACAGCGGATGTACGTCCTGGCCGCAAGCGCCGGGCAGACGCAGGCATGTGCGATCGAATGGAGCAGGAACTCGAAGACCGCTTCCTGTTCCTGACGACGGGCAAGAGCCTGAGCACCACGCGGGCGCGAGAGGTATTCATCCGTGAGGGCCACGCCATGCCCAGCGTTGCGACGCTGAACCGGGTGCGATGTCGGTACGGGTTGACCGCTCGCGAGCTGGGGCAGGACATGCGAGCGAGCGTTCGGTTCGAAGCGAAGCATCCGAACCAGCTGTGGCAGATCGACTCGACAGGATCGGACATGTTCCTCCAGGATCTCGATGGTTCCATCAACTATGAATCGCCCCTCAAGCGAACCCGGAACAGGTCCACACAGCGGAAGCCACACATCTAGTTCATTGCCATCGTTGACGACCACAGCCGGGCACTCTGGGCGGAGATAGTCCCCGCCAACGACACCCAGTCGTGGCTGAACGCCTTCGCCAACGCTGCGAAAGAGAAGGACTCCGAGTTCCCGTTCTGTGGCCTGCCGGACGAGATCTACGTTGACAACGACTCGGTGGTGAGGAGCGTGCGGTTCACCCGGATCATGGGCATGTTCGACCCACCCGTGAAGATCAGGAAGGCGATGCGGTACATAGGCAAGCGGAGCAAGGGCAAGGTCGAGCGGGTCATCAAGACGATCAAAGACGGTTTCGAAGCCGAACACCGGGCCACAGAGGTCCCGCACCTGGCTCGCACCATCGACCAATCCCACCATCAGCCGACAGGGTGGCGGTCTCTCGAGGAAGCCAACAGACACCTCCGGTCCTGGCTGCTCGAGTATAACAACAGATCCCATTCGTCCACCGGTCAGCCGCCGTTCCGCAGATGGGTGAATGGCATCCAGCGGAAACGCCCCCGGGTCGTCCCCGAAGAGATAGTCAAGGGCTACATGCTGATGGACTCGCGGCAGTCAGTCATCCAACGAGACCTTTGCGTCGCAGTGAACCGGGTACGCTACGCGTTACCAC
>CAZSJP010000402.1:0-5159 GCA_964606675.1 uncultured bacterium | reverse complement strand
CGTACGACGAGCAATTCTCGAAGCTTGGCGCAACCGGCGGCGCCATCAGTGACTCTACTGGCTCCGCCGTCAGGGAGATCGTCGTCAACAGTGTAGGGGGCCTGCAGGTCAAGCTTGGCATGAGAATTCACATTGGCAGCAATGCTGGCCCCGTACCCAGGCGTGAACCGGCGTCGCGGCGCCGCCCGCCGCCAAACCCAACGCCGCGGCCGCCCACTCCGACAGCCACCCCACGCACCATCGCCGTCGCCCAGTTCCAGGGCCTGGCACTCGGTGCCGACGAGACCGCAATCCTCTCCGACCGGCTGCGGGTCGAGCTGGCGAACACGGGCCGGTTCCAGGTGATCGAACGCGAGCGGATGGACGCGATACTGGAGGAGCAGGGCTTCCAGCAGAGCGGGGTGTGCGACACCGAGTGCGTGATACAGCTCGGGCAGATCATGGGCGTCGAGCGGATCGTCACGGGCACCATCGGCAAACTTGGGCGGACATACACGATTAGCGCGCGCATGATAGACGTCGAGACGGGCCGAATGACGGCGCAGGCCTCGCACGATTGCCCGTGCGAGATCGACGACCTGCTCGGAGCGATGCGGCAGATAGCAGCCGAACTTGCGCGTAAGGCGGAGTAGGGCACGCGTCGGCGGACGGCCCAAGCGCGGTGCAGGCGAGGCGACCACGGACCCATCAGGGCGCGGCACGAGCGCCCATACGACTGATTCGCAGCGAAGGAGACAGGCAACATGATCGACGTGAACAAGATCTATCGACTCGACGGACGGGTCGCCATCGTCACCGGAGGCGGACGCGGGCTAGGCGAGGTGTTCTGCCGAACTTACGCCGATGCGGGCGCCACCGTCGTCGTGGCGGACGTCATCGAAGAGAACGCGCAGAAGGTCGCCGACGACCTGATGGCAGCGGGGCACGAGGCGAGCGCCGTTCGGCTCGACGTCAAGCAGACCGCGAGCATCGACGCCATGGTAGAACACACGGTCTCCACGCATGGTCGCGTCGACGTTCTCATGAACAACGCCGGCATCGTCGTCAGCAAGGGCGCCGAGGAGATGACCGACGAGGAGTGGGATGACGTGATCGCGGTCGACCTCACGGGCGTTTTCAAGGGGTGCCGCGCCGTGGCTAAGCACATGATCGCGCAGAAGAGCGGCTCGATCGTCAACATAGGCTCGATGTCCGGCGTGATCTCGAACCACCCTCAGCCGCAGTGCTCGTACAACGCGGCCAAGGCGGGCGTCATCATGCTCTCGAAAGCGCTCGCCGGCGAATGGGCGCAGCACAGCGTGCGCGTCAACACAATCTCGCCGGGGTACGTCGCCACGGACATGACGCTCGAAGGCAGCGAGAACCCCGAATGGGGCCCTGTGTGGCTCGAGACGACGCCGATGGGCCGGCTCGGCAAGCCCGACGAGATCGGGCCGCTGGCGCTGTATTTGGCGTCCGACGCGTCGTCGTTCGTGACCGGATCGAATATCGTCATCGACGGCGGGTATACGATCTGGTAGTGGGCGTGCGCTGACGCGCACGTTGGGAGATTCCTGCGGAATCTCCGGTCGCATTGGGGCGGAGAAGGGCCATGGCTGCTCGAAGCCGTCGCGAATGCGCGGCATTCGCCAATGAACGCGAGCGTAACGCGAGTTCGACGTCGTGCGCTGACACGCACGTTGGGAGTTTGCCCTATTCGGCAGAGCCGAAGCCACAAACTCCGGGAGGGTACAGCGGGCCCATCGGCCGGTGCGTCCTGCCCCAGCTGCGTGGGCAGCCATCCGACAACCCGTGTCGAACGGCTGCCCCGTGCGAAGCTATTCCGCCCGGAATGTGATGCGCTGAGTTACCTTCACCGGCACGCGGACGCCCTCCTGTTCCCCCGGCGAGAACCTCATCCGTTTCACGGCATCCACCGCGGCACCGGTCAGCATCTCGTGCCCTCGGAGCGCCGTAGCGCTCTTGACGCGACCATCGGCGCCGACGACCATGGAGACCAACACGTCGCCCTCGATCCCCATCTGCCGCGCTTCCTCGGGATAGACCGGGGCGGGCCTGCTCAGTGGCTTCGGCCTGACCGTCACCATCCAGAACTCCATCGCTCCACTCGTGTCAGGAGGCGTTGGAGAGGCAAGCGATTCGACGCTACCCGCCGGCTTCGACGCGACCGGTTCGCCCGCTTTCTCGCACATTGGGAGCACGAACACGGCCATCGCCACCATAGCGGCCAACGTCGCCGCGTAACGGGTGCGCCTGTTGCTCCACGTGTCCTTGCCTGCCCACTCCAGTCTCGTCGCTAACATGTTGGTTTCCTCCATCAGTCCCATGAAACCCAGGGCCACTCGATCCCGAGTGTCCGCAAGGCGGTCGGCCGCCTCGGCCAGAGTACGCCTGTATCCCGGCGCCTGGCCGCTCAGGATACCGACAACCGTCGCATCGCACGCCATCTCTCGCAGCTCGCGCGACCGCCTCTGAGCCAGCCACAGAAACGGGTTGAACCAGTGAAACACCAGAAGTACGGTAGATATCGCGTGGACCGCCAGGTCGCCACGACGGATGTGCGCAAGCTCGTGCAGCATCACGTTGCTGAGGGCCTGCCGCGATAGGTTCTCGACGTCGCGCACGGGCAGCAATACGGTGGGACGGAATACACCGATGACGGCGGGGCTGCTGATTCGGTCGGTTACGACCAGCGCCGGTGGGCGACGCAGATGCATCTTGGATGCCGTGCACGTGAACAGTTCGGACACCCAGTCGGGCACTGCGGCCCGCGAATCGGAACACGAGCGCCGCGCCACCGCGAATCCCCGCACCGTCCGAATCACGACAAAGGCCGACGCCGCGAGCCAGAGCACCATCAGGCCTAGCCGCCAGTCGGGAGTTGCGACAGACGCCGCGGCACCCATCGCACCCGCACTGGCAACGGTCGATTCAGACAAGGCGGCATCGGTCACCGCCGCTTCGCTCCCGATGCCGACCAGACGCCCCACCAGGCTCATCGGTGACGCGAGGCCGGGCGGCAGCAGTAGTTTCGCCGGCACGAGCAGCCAGAGGCCGTACAGCAGTTGCGGCCACGCCCATTTCCTCAGCGCGACGTCCAGCCCGAGAACGAGCGCCGCGAGGATGCTCACCTGCCACGTAACGGGCCACATCCAGCTCCACCATGCCGATGCCAGGCCGTTGATGAGATTGGGTTCCACACTGACTCTCCTCTGTGGCTGGCCCGACTAGTTAGGCCGCCGGCGACCAACAACGGTGGGGAAGCGGAAGCCGTACCAGACGATCGCCCTCACCTGCTTGCCGTGACGGGTCGGCGGCGAGAACACGGTATTCATGCACGCGTCGACGGACGGCTGCCGCAGCCGGGAGGGTCCGTCGAAGACGTGGGCATTCTCCACCGTTCCGTCCGGTCGGAGGAGAACGACGGCGGAAACATGTTCCACGGATTCCTCGGCTCCTGCTTCATCCGCGACCACTGGCTCCACGTACTCGAGCACGGCGGGCGGAACGTCCAGGTCAGCAGCCAGGTACACCGCACCGGGCAACGTGTCGAGCGACTCGGCGATCGCCGCTTGCCTGGCGCGGAAGTCACGGTGCACGAATCGCTGACCGAGACCGGTGTCGAGTGGCGTGCGAGCTTTGTGCCGCTCCACCATCTCGACTGTGGCGGTGTAGGCCGGATCGCTCGCGAGCGGCCCCTCGTCGGTCGTGTACCGACTTGTGAAGCCGGACTGGGGCCCGTAAGAGTCGAAACCATCCACGCCGTCAAGCCGGAAATGGATCCAGCGCTCTACAACTGCGCGCGCCGGTTCGCCGTCGAGCATGTAGGGTGCGAACCAGATCCGTAGCGCCGCCTCCCGCGCCGCAGCATCGAACACGGGCCACCCGGCGTCGACGGTGGCTTCGCTGACGCTCCCGTCGGCTTCGACGACGAGTTCGAGCTTCACTGACGCCTCAAGTCCGGCCCTTCGCGCCTCGGGCGGATAGACCGGCTCCGGTCCGCGCAGCTCTTTCCCCCCCCGCCGATCATGGTCCAACACCTGCCAATAGTACGGCTCTTCTGGGGCCAGGTCCCCGTGTGGACTCCTCCTGGCCTGCTCGTAGAGCCTGTCCAGGCGCGACACCATGAACGGCGAATGCAAGTCCGACTCGTCTCTCTCGCCGGACTCCCCGTGTCGTATCCCCCAGCTCTCCCAGTATAGGTCATCCGCCTTGAAGTAGGCCATGTTGGCCTCGTCGGGCCAGTCCAAGAGCGGCCCCGGCTCGGCCGTGTCGCCGATGGCGATGCGGTGCAGCGCCAGAGCGTGCAGATACTCGTTGCGCTCGATAGAGTAGGGCATCAGTCGGGCGGCGTACGACCGGTAGCTCGCCAGGAACGTCTCAGTCTGGGCCTTCGACCACGAGTCCGGGGAGCCCTCGGGCGCCCGCGGCGGCACGGGTGCTTCGGCATCCGGCTCCTGTGGTCCCAGCTGTGCGGCATGCGGCATTTCGGGCAACTCCGGGTTGGCCGTCGAACGGCTCATCGGTACAACGATCAGTCCCATGGTCAGGAGGATTCCCGCCACGACTGCGCCAATCATGCCCTGTCTCTTCCATGGTGCTCGCTTGAGCCACTTCAGGCGCGTGACAATCATCGTGGAGTCTTCCACGAGCCCCAGGAACCCGAGCGAGAGCTCCTGAGGACGATCCAGCAGGCGCCGTGCAGTGTCCAGCAGCGTCTTGCGATACTGTAGCGCGCCTCCGCTCAGGAGCCGACCCACAGTCGAATCGCAACAGGCCTCGCGGTGTTTCCTAGTGCGGCTGAGTGCGATCCAGAGCAACGGGTTCAGCCAGAAGACGATCACGAGCGCGGTCGAGATCGTGTGCACGATCAGGTCCCCTCGCCTGATGTGGGCCAACTCGTGCATCAGCACGTGTTGGAGTTCGTCGCGAGACAGGCTCTCGACGTCGACGGGCTGCATCAGCAGTACCGGGCGAAACACGCCGAAGACACCCGGACCCGAGACGGACTCGCTGATCGCGACTCTCGGGACGCGACGCATCTTGAGTTTGCGGGCGGCCGATTCGAGCGCGTCGGCGACCCGCTCCGGCGCCTCGACGCGCCGGCTGTCTGCGTACGAGCGGCGGAGGGCTCGGAGCCGCAACATCGCCCAAGCAGC
>CAZSJP010000401.1:0-5165 GCA_964606675.1 uncultured bacterium | reverse complement strand
GCAACTACAGGCGGTTCGTCAGAGCGATGCACGAGGTCGTCGTCGGCGAGTTCGGCAAGCAGTTGTTCCACCGCACGTGGTCGGTTAGCACGTGGGAGCAATCGTCCGTGCCCGAGATATTCGAGCGGACGTTCACGGAAGAAGTGCCGACGAACAACCTCATTCTGTGCATCAAGACCACCGTCGGCGACCAATGGGAGTGGCAGCCGCTGAATCCGACGTTCGGCCAGACGCCTCACGCAACGGCGGTTACGGTCGAGACCGGGCGCGCCCAGGATTACTTCTCCGGACCTCCGGACTTCGCGGTCGAGTTCGCCCAATCCGGGCTCGAATGGGCGCTCGAACACGGCGCCACGGCGACGATGGCGAATCTGCGGGATCACTGGCAGGACGACCTCTTCGCGGCTATGGAATACGTCGCCTGGCGCCTCAAGTGGGACCCATACGTTCCGGTGCGCGACATAGTCGCCGATTGGGCCACCGCCATGACCGGCCCCGAGATCGCCGGACGCGTTGCGGACCTGTTCCTTGATCTCGACGACATATACCGGAGCGGGTTCCATATTCGCGGTGTAGCATACAATACATGGGAGCCTTTGCGTCACGTGCGCACGGGTTACGTCTGCATGGGAAATCCGTTCGTCGACGGTGGACGTGGGCAGCACCGCTTCCTGCGCGACCAGTATCTCATGGCCAAGCCGGAACTGGAACCGGCCATCGCAGACATCGACGAGCATACCAGACGATACGACGGCTGGCTGGAGTCGTACCGCTCGTGGCTCAAGGAGATATCGGACCCCGAGAAGGGCCGATGGCTGGAGACGATACTCGCGCGGGGCGGATCCATGCTGCACATCAACAGGGCATACGTCGCCGCGTTTCTTCGGTACTTCGACTACGAAGACAACCCCGACGAAAGCCACCGCGCCGCTGCGATCGAAACCATGCGCACGCTCGAAGAAGAATTGGAGCGTTACCGCGGCTTGTCGGCGTCGTGGGGCAACAGCTACATGCAGGCGTCGAACGTACAGGGCATTGAGGAATTCCTGAGGTTATCGGCGAGGGGGCTCGACGACGTCGAGTTGTTCAGAAGCGAGATCGCGGAGGCTCCCGACGCCAACGCCGTCACGCGGATCCTCGACGACGCTCAGGACGCGGATGCCGAGGCGATCGACAGGGCCGGGGACCCTTACTTGTTCGCCACGTGGCACGGACGTGTCGACGGGCGGGACGTGCTGCGAATATCGGTAACCGACGGCAAGATCGCGTCCGAGCACTATTTGGGCGACCCCGCCGGATGCGACGAGTTCGCGTCCAACGAGGCTCCGTCCGGGGCTGGACGCTACGCTATCAAGGTGAACATGGGCGGCCAGCGAGGGCGCGTGTACATCCTCGAACAGCCGAGCGCCGCAAACGAAATGGTGCTCTCGCTACTGTTGGATGACCGTCGGCCCGGGTATGGGTCTTACGAGTTCGAGATCTACTGGATCAAGTGAGACGGCAGACATAAACCCGAGGTGGGCACATTGAGCGGACCTACGAGCGTATCGATCCAAATCGCGGCAGAGCTACAAGGAAGTCAGGCGGTTGCGTCCATGTCGGACGCTTTCCGCCAAGCCATCGAGGCGCGCGGATGGAGTGTTCCGCCGGGCGATGCGGGCAACGCGGACGTAATCGTGGATGTATGCCTGGCCGACGGCGCCACCGTCGCGCCGATGGTCACGGCCACTCTGCCGAGCATCGCTGAGCAGAGCTGTCGGGTGACGACCGAGCGCACAAACGACGGCGCGGTCGTGCAACTGACAGCGGGCGGCTCCCTCGGCGCCGCGTTCGCGCTGGCGTGGCTTAGCGACGTACTCCGCACCAAGCAGCAGTTCCCTCCCAAAGACGGCGACCGCGTGCCCCGCCTCGAGCAGCGGATCGTTCACGGCTCGGTAGCACAAGTCGCGCTTGACGATCCGCCGTGGGTCGACCTGGAGCGCTCCAGGGACCTTTCCGGCGAGTGGATCGCCATGCTGGATCAGTCGCTTCTTTCAGGCGGAACGGCCATAGTAGTGGGCGGCATGCAGGACCTCGTTCCGTGGGACGACCCGAAGCACGGCCCCAGGAGCGAGATCTGCCGCACGCTGATGGCTGAGTTCCTCGAACTGGCGCACGCCAGAGAGTTGCGCGTCTATGCATCGGACGACGAGTTTCTCTACCTGCCGGACTGGTTCGAAAGCACCGGCGCAACTCTTTCGACGGACGACCCCAAGCTGTGGGAGGCTATGAAGAGCAAGTACCGCGGTGCACTGCCACTAGTACCAACGCTGGACGGTGTGCAGACTCGCATCGGAGAGGCGAACCCAAAAGGCGATTTCCGGTCGTGGGACGTGATCCATACCGGCGAAGACCGGTCGATACAGGGCAACTATCGCCGGTTCATCAAGGCCATGCACGAAGTGGTCGTAGGCGAGTTCGATCGCCAGTATCTGCACCGTACGTGGGTGGTCAACACGTGGGAGCAGTCGAGTGTGCCGTCAATCTACCAGGAGACGTTCACGGACGAGATCCCAACGCGGAACATGATCCTGAGTATCAAGTCGACCTCTGGCGACCAGTGGGAATGGCAGCCGCTAAACCCGACGTTTGGCCTGACCCCGCATGCGACCTGCGTACAGGTCGAAACGTCTCGCGGGCAAGACTATTTCTCGGGGCCTCCAGATTTCTCCGCGCAGTTTTCCCAGACGAGTTTCGAGTGGGCGCTCGAACACGGGGCCGTGGCGGCGCTCTTGGGTGCATGGAAGCCCAAGGGCGACCTCAGGAACGCCTTGGACTACGCAACCGCTCGGCTTGCGTGGGATCCGTACCAATCCGTCCGGTCGATCGTGGCCGATTGGGCAAGGGGGTCCATCGGCGCGGAGGTGGCGGATCGCGTGACGGACCTGATGCTGGACCTCGACGACATCTATCGCGACGGATTTCATCTCCGCGGTCAGTCGTACAACACGTGGGAGCCGCTTCTTCACGTGCGGAAAGGCTGGGTATGCTGGGGGAATCCTTACATCGACGGAGGAAGAGGGCATCACAGGTTCCTACGGGACAGATTCCTCCTGGCCAAGCCGGAACTGGAGCCCGCGCTTAGGATCATGAGCGATCACGTTGCTCGGTACGACCGGTGGCTGGAATCCTACCGTGAGTGGAGCAAGGAACTCCCAGCCCCAGAGCGCGGTAGGTCGCTCGGGATAATCCTGGAGCGCGGTCAGGCGTCATTGCACCTGAACCTGTCGTACGTGACGGCGTTCATGCGGTATTTCGACTATGAGGACCATCCGAACAGGTCGCGCCGTGCTGCCACGAAGAAGGCACTGAAGGGCCTGAGGAAGGAAGTGAAAGGCTTCCGCAAGCGCACGTTCGAGCAGGCGTCCGACTACATACTCAACTCGTTCGCCAACGTGCAGGGCATCGACGAGCTGCTCCGCTTCGCAACCGCCGGGCTCGGCAACCCGCGCGCTCTGAAGAGCCGGATGCTGGAGGCACCCGACGACGATGGTGTGTTGGCGATCCTCCGCTCGGCGCGCGACGAAGACAGCGGTCTCATCGCACTGGAAACCGGCTCGCAGCCGTGCGCCAGATGGCACGGGCTGGTGGACGGACGCGATATCCTCCGCGTGAACCTGCGCGACCAGACCCACACTCTAGAGCATTGCCTCGGCGATTTCGTGCGCGAGTCTCGTTGCGAGTTCCTCGAAGATGGCCCTGCTGCCGGCCGAATCGCTCTGGCGCACGTCCATGGTAGCGATCGCGGGTTCGCCTACGTGTTGGAGCAACCGACGGCCGCAAACGACATGGTCGTGACGATACTACTCGAAGACCTGCGTCCCGGCTACGGGGCCTACGACGTCGACATGTACTTGCTTCGGAGCCAGACGACGTGATGGTACCGAATCGCCCGAAACGCTCTCGTGAACGGCACTGCCGAACGCGGCGTCGCGCGGCGGTATCGCTCCGGCGTGGAATGACACTGAGCCGTGGTTCGGAAGCGGGAACTCCGGACCAGCTTGACCGTCACAACGGGTGTCACATTCTGAAGAGCGATTCGGCCTCTCGATGGAACTTGTCCATGCGAAGGCCGCGCCGAAGTGGAGGTGATACATGGCCGTTCTGGCACTGGACCGCCCGGGGGCAGGGGGCACGACGATGACCTCGGACGAAGACCTGCTGGCGCGATCTATCGAAGGCGACATGGCCGCCTTCGAGCTTATCGTGAACAGATACAAGGACCGCCTGTATAACTTCGTTCTGCGGTTCGTCGGCGATCAGCTCACTGCCGAGGACATCGTGCAGGACACGTTCTTGCGCGCTTTCCGCAGCAGAGAGAGTTTCCAGGCCATCGCCAAGTTCTCGACGTGGATATACACGATAGCCGGGAACCTCGCCAAGAGCGAACTGAGGCGGCGCAAGCGCTGGCGTTTCACGTCTATCGGCACTCAGGACGAAACGGGCAGGACGTTCGAGTTGCCCGACAAGCGAAGCCAACCGGACAAGAGCGCCGACACGTCGCTTGCCGAGATACGCATCGACGAGGCCATATCGCGGCTGCCCGAAAGATATCGGGAAGCGGTGATACTCAGGGACGTAGACGGTCTTGACTATGACGAGATAGCGGAGATCGTCGGGTGTCCGCTCGGCACGGTGAAATCGAGGATAAATCGCGGGAGATTGCGGCTCCAGGAAGATCTGGCGGATCTGGCCGATTCGCTCTGGGATCGTCGTGGTCTTTCGGCGCAGGAATAGGGAGAATCGGATCGATGAATACGTTGTCGCCATTTTGCATGGAGGAGAAACAATGACCTGTAGCGAACACAGGGATCGATTCTCCGACTATCTGGACGGAGAACTGCACGGCCCGGATCGCAAGGGATTCGAGTCGCACGTCGATTCCTGTCAGGAGTGCGCGCCGAAGTTGCATGGTGCGAGGGAGTTGAGAACGCGGATGTGTCGGCTGCCGAACAAACGCCTGCCGGACGCGTTCGGCTTCAAGATGCGTCGCATGCTCATCGAAGAGTCTGAGCGCGAACGCTCCTTGTCGCAGCGTTTCAGGCGGGCAGTATCGCCCAGGCCGCAGATTGCATGGGCCGCAGTGGTCGGAACGATGGCCGCTGCGATCAGCACCGGGACAGACA
>CAZSJP010000400.1:0-5166 GCA_964606675.1 uncultured bacterium | reverse complement strand
TCATCAACTTCCTCAGCTTGGGTGGTGACAACGTCATGACATTCCACATCTAGATATCCGCGCGGCCGGCAAGCGCTTCAGTCAGCAATGCTCTTACGTCGCGTCCCGTCACTTGTTCGAGCGCGGCCTGGGCCACTTCCTTCGCTTCTTCGAGCGAGATTTCGGTGATGACCCGAGCGATCTCGGGCAGATCGCCGAACGCCATGCTCAGACCATCGACACCCAAGCCCACGAGGACCATGGTTGCCAGCGGGTCGTGCGCCATCTCGCCGCAAACGTACACCTTCTTGCCGGCCTCGTGGCCGGCCTCGATCGTCGTCCGCATAAGGCGGATTATCGCGGGATGGAAGCTGTCGAATAGCTCCGCGACGTGCTCGCTGTTTCTATCTACCGCCAAAGTGTATTGAACGAGGTCGTTCGTACCTATGCTGAAGAAGTCGGCCTCCTTCGCCAGCGCTTCGGCGATGATGACCGCTGCTGGGGTCTCTATCATCACTCCGACGGCCATGTCGGGGTCGTACGCCTGGCCTCGTCGGTCGAGTTCGTCACGCGCTTCGTCGAGGCGACGGCGGGCCTCCAGGAACTCGTCCAGGCTCGTGACCAATGGGAACATCAGCCGGACGACGCCGTGCGCCGATGCGCGCAGCACCGCACGCAGTTGCGTTCTGAATATCTCGGGCTGGGCGAGGGATATCCGGATGGCCCTCCAGCCGAGGAACGGGTTCATCTCCTGGTGGGCGAACAGCCGACTGGAGAGCTTGTCGCCACCAATGTCCATGGTGCGCAGCGTCACGGGCCTTCGTCCGAACTTCTCCGCCAGTTCCTTGTAGACTTCGAACTGCTCTTCCTCGCTCGGCCAGTCATCGCGCGCGAGAAACAGGAACTCGGTTCTGAAGAGGCCGACACCGTCTCCGGGGCAGACGCTCGCCCTGTCGATCTCTTCCGGCAGTTCGATATTCAGTTCGAGGTCGACCCCGTGTCCGTCGGTCGTTTTCGCCGGGAAGATGGATCGAGCGAGAGCTTCGGCCGCGGCGATCGCTTCCGCCTCGTGCCACCGGGCAACTGCGTCCTGAAGCTCGTCGTCCGGGTCGATGTACACCCGTCCGCGGTAGCCGTCGAGTACCAGTCTGTCGCCTGGCTGAACGGCAAGCGTTGCACCGGAGCAACCTACGGCCGCGGGGATGGCCAGCGAGCGCGCCAGAATCGAAGCGTGGCTGGTGGCTCCGCCCGTGTCGATCACGAAGCCGACGACCTTCTCGTGCGGCATCTTGGCGGTGTCCGAAGGGCTCAGCCCGTGGCCGACGACGATGCTCTCGTCCGGCACTTCATGCAGACTGTTGGCCGTCTGACCCGAAAGCTTGGCCACGACTGCCGACCGGATGTCCTCGAGGTCGGTCGCTCGCTCGCGGAATAGGTTGTCTTTCCCCATTGCGGCGAACAGATCGATGTGCTTCTGAAACGTGACGTAGTAGCTGTACTCGGCGTTCCTGCGGTCGGTGCGGATTATCTCTATGGTCGCATCGAGCAGGTCCGGGTCTTCCAGAAGCATGGCGTGCGATTCGAAGATTCGCGCCTCGTATTGGCCGACGGTTTCTTGGGCACGCTCCTGTAGGCGCTTCCTGTCCTCGACTACCTCGCCAAGCGCAGTCCGGAGCCGCAGGACTTCGTCCTCGACGTGGCCTTCGTCGATCTGGTGCGCTTCGACCCACAGGTCCTCGCTCGTGTGGAGGTATGCCGGGCCAATCGCGATGCCGGGCGAGCCCGGTATGCCGACGACGAACGTGCGGCAGTGGCGCTCCGGGTTCACGTCCAGACGCGCATGTCTCGATGGCCCTACAGCCGGGCTTCTGCTTGCGGTATCGCCCATGGGATTGTCAGGCCGAGGCCTCACCCCTCCAACGTGTCGAACCCGTTTTCAAACAAACCGGCGAGTTTCTCGAGCAATTGCTCGGCGTCTTGTCCGCGAGCTCGCAGCCGAAGCTTGGTTTGGTACTCGGCCATGAGAGTCAGCACGCCCATGATGCTCTTGCCGTTCACCTCATGGCCGTCCTTGTCTATCATGAGTTCCGCATTCTGGAATTTGGAGGCCGCGCTGACCAGTGTTGCTGCATTTCTCAGATGAAGGCCGTCGGTATTCGTAACGACGACTTCCATCTCGTGAACTTGCTGCGTTCCAGACACGTGTGCTCCAGACGATACTGCTGTGCGCAGGGCCGGGTTCCCGGTTGGTCTGTCTCATAGACGTGCTACGGAGGCGACGAAGCCCGCCACCGTGCCGCACGTCAGGCCACCGACGAGGGCCAAGGTTTCTGCGCGTCGAGAGTGGGCCACCACGCCACCTATGATGGCTGCGACGACAAACACGACGACACTGAGATCGGTCAGAGTGCGACCGGTCAGCGATTCGTACCCCCATGGCATCAGCCCCAGGGCGATTCCGCCAGCCAGGAAAGCGGCAACCTTCGCGGCGATGCCGCCCGGACGGCGCATGCGCTCATCCCGCAGCATAGCTGCAACTCGCGTGCCCAGATCCCAGCCCCAGCCGAACGTGAGCCATCGGAAGCTCCACTGCCAGGCCGAGAAGCCCGCAACCAACACGGCGGCGCCCCACCACGGACCGGCGATCAGGCAGCATGCCAGGCCGAGCAAGACCATCTGCGGGCGGATCGAAGCCCAGAACAGGACGTCGCCCACCGCGCCCAGCGGGGTCGACAACTTCGCCGAGAAACTGCCGATCTCATCGTCGCCGGCCGAGCCGTCGCCGGAGCCGCGCATGTAGTCGGCCTCGACCCTGGCAATCGCGCCGATCCCCAGCGGGCTTATGAACGGATTGCTGTTGAACGTACCGCTGTGTCGCCCGACGAACCGCGACCATGCCTCCCGGTCCAGCTTCAACCAGCGGGCCAGCGGCGACAGACAGAACAACGCACCGAGCCCCTGCATGTTCCGGTTGTTCAGCGTCGCCTGAACCCACGCCGAACGAATCACGATTCCCAGCCTGACGCCCACAGGTATCTCGGCAGAGCCGTCGGTGGTCTTCATCGGCCACGATCCACGGTGCGGTCTTTCAAGATATGAGCCACAACCCCAGTGCGGTTGCGGCCCCTAGCAACGTTGCGCGGCCGCGGCTGTGTCTCCACGTTGCACCGACCGCGGTTCCGCCGCCGGCACCCAGAATGCCCGCCCAAATAAGATCGGCTCTGACGAACGGTGCAACCAACTCCGCCGCAAGTGGCACCACGAGCAGCCCCAGCGAGACACCCACGAGCGCTGTGACCGCTCCTCGCAGACCGGCGAGAAGCCATCCTGAGAGATGACGGCCGGCGACGCCGGCCGCGGTCACTTTCTCGCCGTCGATCGAGTCGACGATGGCCGCAGCAATCCGTCTTTGCACGATTGTCAGGCCGCAGCCCAGTAGTCCGACGGGGATGAGCCATACCATGGCCAGCGCTGTCACGAGCAGAGGATCGCCGGACCCCGAGGCGAGCGCGGCAATCGCCACGGCGCACAGCGTCGCGACGTTGACGTCGAGAAAGATCGCGGTGCCCGCGGGTACCGCTCCGCACCAGATCAGTTGCGCGGCGACGCCGATCAGCGTACCTGCCCACACATCGCCAAACAGCCACCCACCGACCGGCCCCGCAACAAGGGGCTCGGAGGCGAGCAATTGCGGCCCGGCAGTCGTATCCTGCGCCACAAATGCAGCAGCCGCGATCACGAGCAGCCACACGTGCACGTCAACCATGCCGAACCGATTCCGCCAAGTGCGCGGCGCCCCTTGATGGGGCGTCCGGTGGCCCGTAACGTCTTCACATGCCAAACATATAAATCTAACCAAAACGACCCTGCGTCGAGAAGGGGCTAAGCGCCTCTCACACGCAAGGCCGCGACTGGAGGCACCCCGTGAGGGCCTTGTGCATCGCGCTCGCCGCATCGCTCGCGGCCACGGCCGGATGCGGCGACGGCCGCACTCCGCTGGTGATCTACTCGCCGCACGGCAGCGAGATGCTCGGCGACTGCGAACGCATGTTCGAGCTTGAGCACCCGAAGGTAGACGTGCGGTGGTTTCCCATGGGGGCCGAACTCGGCATCGAGCGCCTGAGGGCCGAGGCCGCCAACCCGCAGGCGGACCTCTGGTGGGGTGGTCCGGCGGTCATCTTCGACCAGGCCGAGCGAGAGAGTCTGCTGGCCGTCTACCGCCCGAGTTGGCACGAGCATGCGCCTCCCGGGTCCTACTCCGAGGCCGGATACTGGTACGCTACGTTCCAGACCGTCAAGGTGATCGGATACAATGATGAGGTGCTGACCGCGGAGCAGGCGCCGCAAGATTGGGACGATCTGCTCGACCCAATATGGCGCGACAAGGTCATCATCAGGTCGCCGATGGAATCGGGCACGATGAAAAGCATCTTCGCGGCGATGATCTACAGGCGCTACGCTCAGAGCAGGACACCGGAGCCGGGGTACGACTGGCTTCGGCAACTCGACGCCAACACCAAGGCGTACGCAGCGTCGCCGGCAACGCTGATGATGATGATCGGGCGCCGAGAGGGCCTCGTAACGATGTGGGACCTGACCGATATCCTTCTGCAGCGCAGAGAGAGAAACGTGCCGATAGGCTATGTCGTGCCCGCCAGCGGCGCCGTCGTACTCAATGAGGGAATGGCCGTCGTCCGTGGGGCGTCGCAGAAGGCGCTCGCGGAGGAGTTCTACGAGTTTGTCACCGCGAAGGAAGAACTCGTGCGCCAGGCCGGGCGGTTCTTCCGCATCCCTGCGAGAGCGGACATCGACCCCGCCGACTCGCCGGAGTGGCTTCGCTCGATCGACGTCACTCCGATGCCTGTCGACCAGAGCGTGATATCCGACCGACGCGAGGAGTGGATGCGCCACTGGGAGCAGCGCATCAAGGGCAGGAGCTGACGCGTTCAGGGCCGCGCGGGTGGCGGCCAGGCGGCGCCCTACGCCCCGTCCCAGCCGATGGTCGCGAAGTCGGTCTCGCATGGATGCCCGGCAGCTATCGCTATCTCCTTCTGCGTCGGGTCTGCCAGCATCGACCAGATCGTGCCCGACTCGGCGTCTGACGTTGGGGGCCGGCCGCTTCCGGCGTGAGGCCCCGCGCATATGTGTCCGCTATGGTCGGCAAGTGCACGCCTCATGTCTTCCGCT
>CAZSJP010000399.1:0-5172 GCA_964606675.1 uncultured bacterium | reverse complement strand
CGATGGAGAGCTGACATATGTGTCGTCGGCAGCCGAAGCGGTGTTCGGGCGGTCTGTATCTGAAGCAGGGCCACCGGCCGACATCGCCTCCTACCTCGGGGAGGATCTGTACGATCCGGATGAGCTGGACCGGCATGGTGAGGTCCGGGACATAGAGTGCCAGGTTGCCGGCCCGGACGGTCGGGACCTCTCGCTTCTCGTGCACGTCAGGCGAGCAGCCATAGGTGAAGGCACCGTCCTCTACGTCTGCCGCGACGTCACCGGGCGCAGGCGCTTGGAGGCCGAACTGCGCGTCGCCAGCGATTTCCATACCAGCGTGATCGACATGTCGCCGGCCTTCTTCGTAGCGATCGGCTCCGACGGCAAGACGATGATGATGAACCCTTCGATGCTCGACGCACTGGGGTACACGAGGGACGAGGTCGTTGGCACAGAGTACCTTGCGGCGTTCGTACCAGAGGGGGACCGTGGGAATCTGGCAGACCTATGGGAGAACCACATCCTTCAAGGCGAAACGACGGTCAGCCAGAATCATGTCCTCACCAAAGACGGTCGAGAACTTCTGGTCGAATGGCACGGATGCCCAGTGACCGACGAGCGGGGCGAGGTGCTCCACTTCTTCGGCGTAGGCATCGACGTCACCGAGCGCAGGCTTGCCGAAGAGCAGCTGAAGGACTCGGAGAAGAAGTACCGGGATCTGGTCGAGAACGCCCCGGTAGGAATCGCGCTCACGACGGCCGACGGCAAACTGGTCGAAGCGAACGCTGCCGGTGCAGACATATTCGGCTTCGAGTCGGCAGCCGACATGCTCGGGGTATCGGTCCAATCGCTCTACGTGGACCAGGCCGACCGCGACCGCTTCGTGCAGGCGGTCAAGGCCGGACCTGTCCGCGGGTTCGAGGCCAGATTCGCGCGCACGGACGGCGCGACGATCTGGGGATCCCTTACCTCCGTCCTGCGGACGCCCGAGGGCGGCACTCCGCACATCCTGAACGTCCTCGAGGACGTGACCGAGCGGAGGAGAGCGGAGAGTGAGCTCCAGCTGATGCGGCATTGCATCGATCACAGCAGCATGCCGACGTTCCTGATTCGATCCGACGCTCGTGTCACGTACGCGAATGCCGCTGGGTGCGAGATGCTGGGCTACACGCCAGACGAAGTCGTCGCGTTGACCGTCCCCGACTTCGACCCAGCGTGGACGACCGAGCACTGGGCGACCGAGGGTTGGCTCTCCCTCAAGAATGCTGGAACCATGGTGTTCGAGTCGGCTCTTCGCCGGAAGGACGGGACGGACTTCCCGGTCGAGACCGCGACCAGCTTCGTAGAGTTCGATGGCGAGGAGTACCTCTTCGTTTATACGGCCGACATCGCGGAGCGCAAAGCGGCGGAGGAAGCCCTTCGAGACAGCGAGAGCAGATTCCGGGCGATCTTCGAACGGGCGGGCATGGGCATCGCGCTGTTCGACGCCGACGACCGTCTGGTCGACTCGAACCCGGCGGCTCGGAAGATGGTGGGGTACGATGCTCCGGAACTGGCGGGGATGTCCGGTGCGGACTTCACTCATCCTGACGATTGTGAGAACGAGAGACCACTTGTCACGGAGCTATCGGCCGGCGAACGCGACACCTACCAGATCGAGAAGAGGCTGATAAGGAGCGACGGCGAGATTCTGTGGGGGCGAGCGACCACGTCGCTAGTCAGGGATAGTGCTGGGCAGCCCCTCCACGGCATTGTGATGTTGGAAGACATCACGGAGCGCAAAGAGGCGGAGGAACGGCTCAGGGTACAGGAAGAGAGACTGAGCCTGGCGCTGACGGGCACCAACACCGGTATGTATGACTGGTCGCCGCAAGGCGGGGAGACCTACTTCACACCCACCTGGTACACGATGCTGGGATATGAACCGGACGAGCTTCCCGCGTCGTACGAGACATGGGCAAGCCTTCTGCATCCAGACGACAAGGCCGGTGCCGAAAGGACCGTCAGGGATTTCGTGGCGAGTCGCTGCGATAGCTTCGCCACGGAGTTCCGGTTGCGTCGGAAGGACGGGAGTTACCTGTGGGTAGCCGACCGCGCCGTGGCCGTCGGCTGGGACGACGAGGGCAACATCACCAGGGTGGTAGGCACGAACAGCGACGTAGACACCCGCAAGCGCGCGGAGGAAGCGCTCCGGGACAGCGAAGAACGATACCGCCTGCTAGTACTGAACGCGCCCTCCGTCCTGTGGGCGACCGATGAGACGGGGAACACCAGATACATCAGCCCAAACGTCGAGAAAGTATACGGCTTCCGCGCGGAGGACATCGTCGACGCCGGGGAAAGCCTCTGGCTTGGGAGGATCCATGCCAAAGACATAGACGACGTACGAAGCGCTTTCGACGCCCTGTTGGTCCGAGGAGAGCGTCTCGACATCGAATATAGAATCAGGCACAGGGACGGACGAGATATCTGGCTGCACGACCAGGCCGAAAGGGTGGTAACCGACGGCACACGCAAAGTCGCGTACGGCGTGTTCTCGGATATCACTGAGCGCAAGAGATCCGAGCGAATCCTCAAGTCGTCGGAGGGCAGGTTGCGAGCAGCGTTGAGCGCAGCCCACATGGGCGTTTGGGAGCTGACCCTCCGCACCGGCAGAGTACAATGGGCCGGCGAACTGGAACAGATCCTCGGGCTCGAACATGGGGCGTTCGAAGGCACGTTCGACGCCTATACGAAGTTGGTACATCCAGACGACAGACCGAAGGTGCTTGCCATCGCGGAACGCCTTGTCGCGGACGACACGGAGCCGGACGACAGCTACCGCATGGAGCACCGAATCGTACGTCCTGACGGGAAGACGCGTTGGCTCGAAGGCGAGGGCCTGATTCTGCGCAACAGGCGTGGGAAGCCCATGTCGATGATCGGTGCAGTCCGCGACGTTACCGCGCGGAAGGAAGCCGAGCAGTCGCTTCGGACTGCGTTCCAGGAGATAAAGCGTCTCAAGGAGCAAGCCGAAGCCGAGAACGTCTACTTGCGTGAGGAAATCCGCACGTCGCATCTGCACGGCGACATAGTCGGCCAGAGCGAACCGATACGAACGGTCATGGCCCAGATCGACCAGGTCGCGCCAACAGACTCCACGGTTCTACTCCTGGGCGAGACCGGCACCGGCAAGGAGCTGTTGGCGCGGGCACTTCACACTATGAGCAACCGCGGCGCCAATGCCCTCGTAGTGGTCAACTGCGCCACGATGCCCGAGGCGCTCATCGAGTCGGAGCTGTTCGGCAGGGAGAAAGGTGCCTTCACGGGTGCAACGGACCGGCAGGTTGGCCGATTCGAGATGGCCGACGGGTCCACGATCTTCCTGGACGAGGTCGGCGAGCTTCCGTTCGAGGTGCAGGCCAAACTCCTGAGAGTGTTGCAGGAAGGGGAGTTCCAGCGGCTCGGCAGCTCGGAGACCATTACGACCGACGTCCGGGTGGTCGCGGCTACGAATCGCGATCTCGAAGACGAGGTCGAACGCGGGAACTTCCGCTCAGACCTGTTCTGCCGGCTCAACGTGTTCCCGATCCCCGTTCCTCCGCTCCGGGAGCGCACCGAGGACGTCGAGTTGCTGGTATGGTCGTTCGTAGAGGAATTGGGGGAAAGGATGGGCAAGAAGATTACCAGCATACCGAAGCAAAGCATGGACGCCCTGCGGCGGTACCCATGGCCGGGGAACATCCGCGAGTTGAGGAACGTAGTCGAACGCTCGCTGATCCTGTCCACCGGATCGACCCTCACCGTATCGATCCCACAACGCGCCGGGAGCGCCGGGCCCCGACCTCAGACCCTGGCCGAGTCCGAGCGCGCACATATCCTTGAGGTGCTCGAAGCGACCGACTGGCGCATCCGGGGGAAGAACAGAGCCGCAGATACCCTCGGGCTGAACCCGACGACTCTGGAATCCCGAATGGCGAAGCTCGGCATCCGTCGCCCCAGGCGATAACTCGGATATTTCGTATTAGCTCCGAAATGCCGTGGAAAATTCCCCGCTCTCAGCCCCCCTACTCGCGGGGTCTCTCCTCGTATAACACCCTTCGCTTACTTCACTTATATTGCCCACTTCTCGAGTTGGCACGCCCTTCGCTTGGCAAGTGGCTGTCATGCGGCATGTCGCTGGACTCGAATCGGAGACTGCTGCAGAGCAGGCCAGGCCGCACGCCAGATCAGAATCATCGTGAAGGCGGCAAGGTTGCAGATCACTCACCGCGAGGACGTACAGATGCCGCAAGTTCAAGCAGTCGAGAGACCACGTCGTCAGTGCGGCGACGCGGAGGCACTCATCTTCCAGAACATCGCCATGGCAACGACACTTCGGTCCCGACTCGATCATGCGATCCCGGGTGTGGCCATGATGGACCCCGATGGGGTGATCTCCTACTGCAACCGATCCTGGAGCAGACTCCTCGGATACGGCTCAAGGAACGAGGGGCTGATCGGTCGGCGCGCATCGGTGTGCTGGACTGAGAGAACCGAATCGGCGCTCAGCGTCGACTCTTTCTCGGGTGGTCTCAAGGAGGATTGGCACGCTGAGGCGATGCTCAAGAAAGTCGACGGATCGCGCGTCGACGTGTCCGTCTCCGTGCTGGCTCTCACGGATGAGGCGGGCGAAGTCGTCAGTCTGGCGGCAGTGGCCACCGATTCCGCGCACCTGTTCGATCCATCGCGTCTGAGCGAGACAACGGGCTCCAAGTCGGACGCCATCGGCTTGCACGGCTCGTGCATTCGGCTCATCCGCGAGCTACACCGCAGAACATCCGAAGTTGAGAGGCTCGAGGGCGTGCGAGACTTCGTCCAGGCTCCACACGCTCTGAAGCCTTCGTCACCGTCATCATCGCACACATTGCAGTCGGCCCACAGCCCCAACGGGGGTGAACGGGACGGTATACGATAGAACCCAACACCCAGACCATCTGTGGTCGCGAGGCGGGAATCCGTCAGACCACTGGCACAGCAACTCATCCAGATCATGGAAGAAAGGAAGAACACCGTGACAGATGCAGCCCTTACAGCACCCGATGCACCTGAGGCACCCAAGGCGATCGAGTTGGTCGAGATGGCCGAGGCAGGCAAGACAAGCGAGGAACTGTTCACCGTCATGATCAACGAATCGCCCGATGGCATCAACATTGTCGAAGACGGCGCATTCAT
>CAZSJP010000398.1:0-5176 GCA_964606675.1 uncultured bacterium | reverse complement strand
GCCCCGCTAGGTTCTCGCGCACCATCGCAGGCGTCAAATAGCGCATGAGGGCCAGAGTGAGCACGATGGTCACCGGCAGCACGAGCCACATCGTCAGGCCCACGCCGAGCAAGAGGTAGAGGCCTACCGCCGCCCCGGTCATGCCCAAAACGAGCAGCCACAGCGTTTTGCCGATGGCTGTGACGGACGAGCCGACGTTGTGCTGCGGCAAGTTGTTCATGCCGAACCACGCCAGAATCGCCAACACGCCGAGCACTGGCACCCAAACCAATCCGCAGTTCTGGATCCAGACCGTCGCGCCACCTAGCTCGGCCGGAAGGGAGCGCCCCTCGCCGCCGAGAGCGCCGAACAGCCCGAATGTCATGACGAACGGCAGCAGCACTTGCATGACGCTTACGCCGACATTGCCGAGGCCCGCGTTGAGCCCCAGCGACAGCCCCTGCATTCGCTTGGGGAAGAAGAAGCTTATGTTCGACATCGAAGAGGCGAACGCTCCGCCGCCAATCCCCGAGAGAGCCGCGAGGATGGCGAACGTGCTGTATGGTGTCGACGGATCCTGCAGCGCCATCCCAATGCCGAGTGCCGGCAAGATCAGCAGCGCCGTCGTCAGGGCGATGACGTTTCGACCGCCCGAGAGCGCGATGAAGAACGAGTTCGGGATGCGCAACGTCGCTCCCGATAGACCACCTATGGCCGCCAGCGTGTACAGCTCAGGCTTCGTGAACGGGAAGCCCAGGTTCTGCATCTGAACGGTGATGACCGACCAGTAGAGCCACACGGCGAACGCGCACAGGAGGCACGGGATCGAGATCAGCAGGTTCCGGACGGCTATGTTGCGGCCGGTCTCCTGCCAGAACTTCTCGTCCTCGGGTTCCCAGCGCTCAAGCTTGCTGAACATGCTCATGCGGTCGCTCCTCTAGCCTCAGCCGGTTGCGTAACAGCGTCAGGCTCGACCGTGTCTTCGACATGATCGACCAGGTGTGGGGCCCGCGCCGCTAACATCTTGCGGATGGTGAAGTGCATCCACACCAGACAGCCCGCGGAGAGCGCGAAGAAGAACATCCACGAGGTGGTCCAAATACCCGTCCACTTCAGCAGATAGCCAAACAGGATTGGGCAGAAGAACCCGCCCAACCCGCCGAGCACACCGACTATACCCCCGACGACACCCACATCCTGCGGGAAGTAGGTCGGGATATGCTTGTATACGCCGGCCTTTCCGATTCCCATCAGTATGCCGATCACGAACACGATGGCCGTGAATATCCACATGTTGGCCTGGAAATGCACGAACGTGAAGCCGCGTGCGAGCAACTGCTTCCGGGTAACTTGGTCACCCTCTGCGACAGCCGGCTCGTGCCAGAATGACGACGTGAGCCAGATGAGCGTCTGGTCGTCGTAGTTCACTTGCTCAGGCTTTCCGGCGAGCGCGTACCTGGAACCATCCACCGCGACGTGGGTGGCGCTCACCTCGGTCACTGTCCCTTTTCTCACTGCCATGATGCCCTGGCCCGGCGCGAAAACATCCATTCGTGGCACGACGAGCAGCAAACAAGAGAGTGCGCACCCGGCAAGCACCCAATACATCACCTTGCGTGCGCCCATCCTGTCCGAGAGCCAGCCCCCCAATGCGCGGATCACGCCGGACGGCAGCGTGTACCAAGAGGCCATCATTCCCGCGGTGGCAACCGAGACCGAGTAGACGTTCACGTAGTACGGGATCAGCCATTGCGCCAGTGCGACGAATCCGCCGAACACGAAGAAATAGTACAGTCCGAAGCGCCACACGCGCAGAATCTTCAGCGGGGCCAGACGTTGCGTGAGAGTACGATCGCGTCCGAACTCGACCTTGCGAGGGTACGTGAGCACCCAGAACAGCACGGCCATACCGACAAGCGCCAGAGAATACACCTGCGGAAGTGTCCGCCATCCGTCGAGGTTGGCACCGTTGTCGGTGAACGCCTGCAGGAGGATCGGAGCGCCCATGCTGGTGAGGGCCGCGCCGGCATTGCCTGCGCCGAATATCCCCAGCGCCGTGCCCTGCTTCTCCTTCGGGAACCATACCGAGGTGTACGCAATGCCGACCGCGAAAGAGGTTCCCGCCAGGCCGAATCCGAGGCCGCCGAACACGAATCCCCAGTAGCTGTCGGCGTAGCTCGATAGATACGCCGCCGCTGCCGAGATCAGCATCACGGTGGTATATACGATGCGGCCGCCATACTTGTCGGTCAGCACACCCACCGGCAAGCGGAATATCGCGCCCGTCAGAACCGGGATGCCGATCAGCCACCCCATCTCCGCCTTGTCGAACGCGTAGATCCTATTGTCTACAAGGAACGTGATGAGCACGCCGTTCATCATCCACACCGCGAAGCACACGGTGAATGCCAACGTGTTCATGCCGAGTACTGTGTACGCTCTGCGATTTTCAGTCACGGGGGCTTGCCTTCAAGCGGTTTCGACGAACGCTATGCCAGATGACCTGCTGTACAGGCCGCCAGAGGTAAGGCACGGGAGCGACGAGGATGTGGACGAGGCGGGTGAAGCTGAACAGGCCCGCAAGAGTGAACGCGGCGATTATGTGCAGCCTTGCCACAAGGGGCAATTCCGCCACGCGTTGGATATCGGGTTGCAGCGTGAAGACCGACCAGAGGTACGGCACCGCCGTGTGCGTATACCACGCGCTACCCCATCGCAGGGTGATCGCAACCCAGAGCCCCGTGACGATCGAGAACAAGAGCGCTACGTACACTAAGACGTCCGTAACCGTGGTGATCGCCCTCAGTCGTGGCGCCGCACTGCGCCGCCAGATCAAGTTCACAAGCCCGACGAACGTCAGGATCGCAGCCGCCAACGCCGCCGATTCCAGGATGAGCAGGCGCACTGGCACTCGGTTCCAGATCGTGACGTCGCGCGGGAAGAGGAAGCCGATCAGGTGCCCGACGAAGAGCACCACAATGCCGATGTGGAACGGCACCGATCCCCAGAACAGGCGCTGCGACTCAAGGAACTGTGATGACAGACTCGAAAACGTAAATGGGTCCCTGCGATAGCGCTGAATCGATACGACCACGAACAGCGCGGCGGACACGTACGGCAGAACGCCGAAGAAGATCAGATCAAACACTCTGTAGCACCTCCAGCGGCTTCCGCGGCACCGGTATTTCCTCGTCGCCCTTCGGCACCTCGTTCATGAGCAAGCCGGGCAGCGCTCTCAGCAGGTCCGGCCACGGGCCAGGCGATTCCTTCAATGCGTGGACTACGGCTTCCAGACCCGGCACCAACACTGCGTGGACGAGCAGGCGTCGGTCTTCCGGATCGACAAGCCGACCCAGGAGCCGCAGCAGCGTCGGCAGGAAATCCGGCAGGTCTTTGTGGTGTTCGACGCCCACGTCGTTCAGTTCCGACGCAAGCTCGGCCAGAAACGCGCCGCGCTGGTATGTGTCGCCAAACAGGTGATAGCCCAAGTTCGGGGTGCATATCGGCTTCAGGTCGAAAACCTCGGTGTATCTCTCTTCGGGCGCTCCTCTGCGCTCGCTCTTCAGCCACGCTGCGAGGTCTCGCAACACTGCCGAAGCGGGGTCGCCCGACCATCTCGCATCGACGGCATCGGCCGCTTCAATAGCCCGCGCCGAAGTGTGCGAATCGGGGTACTCGAGGCAAGCAGCGAGGTCGTCGAACATTCGGTCGGCCATCGTCACGCTCCCCGTTCCGGGACTGTGCGGAATCCCATGCCAGTTTCGCCCTTCTCGGCCAGCGGCTCGCCCAAAGTCTCGATGGCTTCCTCGCGGTGCATGGGCGGAATGACGAAACGCTTGCCGGCCAGCGCGATCGCCGTCAGCTGATAGATGGCCTCGGCCTCGTCCGGGTCGGTGTCGGCTTGCGCCAGAACCTGCTCGGTTGCGCCGCGGTCGAGGTCGCCTGTGGTGACCAGGCGGCGATACATCCGCACGGCGATCTGCTTTCGCAACGCGTATCGCACCGGCGCTTCGTTGCCGACGCCGAACAAGCTCGCCATGTACTTGAGCGGCAGTCGGTATAGGTCGATGCTTCCGAGCGGCTCCTCCGCCGAGGTGTCGTAACCGTTCTCGCTCTGCGACGCCATGACCGGCAGCAGCGGCGGCACGTAGAACAGCATCGGCATCGTGCGGTGTTCCGCGTGCAGCGGCAGCGCCATGCCCCAGTCGACCACGAACTTGTACACCGGAGACTGCTGCGCCGAAGCGATGACGTCCTCGTGTATGCCGCCCGCCCGCGCCGCTTCGATGACGTCGGGATCGTGTGGGTCGCATATGACGCTCTTCTGCTGCTCAATCAGGTTCGCATCGTCCGCGGCAGCGGCCTGCTCGATACGGTCGGCATCGTAGAGCAGAACTCCCGAGTAGCGAATGCGCCCCACGCACGAGTGGAAGCATGCCGGGGCTTCGCCAGTTTCAAGGCGGGGGTAGCACAGTATGCACTTCTCGCTCTTGCCCGTGCCCCAGTTGAAATACGTCTTCTTATAGGGGCAGGCTGTCACGCAGAAACGCCATGCGCGGCACCGCTCCTGGTTGAGCAGAACGATTCCGTCCTCGCCCCGTTTGTAGAGTGCACCGGACGGGCACGCCGCCACACACGCCGGGTTCAGGCAGTGGTTACAGATGCGCGGCACATAGAAGAACACCAGCCGCTGCACCTCGAAGAGCATCTGCCGCTCTTCGTCAGACAGCCCTTCCAGATTCGGGTCGTTTGCCGCGTAGATGGGCGAACCGCCGAGGTCGTCGTCCCAGTTCGGCCCCGACTTGATCTCCATCGGCTTGCCGGTGATCATCGAGATAGGCTTGGCGACCGGCTGATCGGCCCCTTCCTTGGCCTTGAACAACTCGCCGTACGAAAACGTGAACGGCTCATAGTAGTCGTCTACGACCGGCAAGTTCGGATTGTGGAACACAGTGGCGGCGCCACGCACGCGTCCAACGGCCTTCAACTCTATCTTTTCGCCCTTCTTCTCGAAGCCGCCCTTGTACTTTTCCTGATCTTCCCACGCCGTTGGATAGCCGGTGCCCGGCTTCGTCTCGACGTTGTTCCACCACATGTACTCGGCACCCTTGCGATCGGTCCACACGTTCTTGCACGCGATGCTGCAAGTGTGGCAGCCGATACATTTGTCCAGGTGGAAGACCATCGAAACTTGCGC
>CAZSJP010000397.1:0-5181 GCA_964606675.1 uncultured bacterium | reverse complement strand
CAGATGCGACCGCACGGAGATCCTGTTCTCACGTGCTGAACCGGGCTGGGAGAGAATACTGTGTGCACAGCGCTCGTCATAGAGGACACTCCGAAGGTTCGACAGAGCATCGTCGACATCCTCAGCCTGGAGGGATACGAGGTCGTTCAGGCAGAGGACGGCGAATCGGGCGTGCGCCTCGCGGAGGAACTCTCGCCAGACATCATCATCTGCGACATCGTGATGCCGGGGATGGATGGATACGAGGTACTTGAACGGCTGCGGCAAAGTCCAGTTACGCTGACGATCCCGTTCATCTTCCTGACCGGAAAATCGGACAAGGACGATTTCCGCAAGGGGATGATCCTGGGCGCCGACGATTACATGACCAAGCCTTTTGCTTCGGAGGATCTCGTCGAAGCAGTGGGTGCCCAGATCGCCCGCTGGAAGATCGTGTCGGAGAAGCTCTTCAAGAGATCAAGCGAGCGCATGGTCGAAACACACGAGCATACCTCGACAGATCAGCCCGAGGACGCTACTCTGGTGCGCGAGGCACAACGCGAAGAGGTGTTCCTTGGTATCGTGGGGGCGAGCCCGGCGATGCAAGACATATTCTCCACGTTGCGCGATGTAGGCGACGTGGATGTCCCTGTGCTGGTACTCGGTGAAACGGGCACGGGGAAGGAACTGGTGGCCCATGCGCTTCACGAGTCGGGATCTCGCAGGAAGAAGCCTTTCGTCGCAGTGAACTGTGCGGCTCTGCCGGAGGAGCTGGTGGAGAGCGAGCTATTCGGCCATGACAAGGGCGCGTTTACCGGGGCATATCAGCAGCACGCCGGCAAAGCCGAAATGGCAGACGGAGGCACACTCTTTCTTGACGAAATCGGTGAGATGCCGATCGCGCTTCAAGGGAAGCTACTGCGGTTCCTCGAAGAGCATACGTTTGAACGCGTGGGGTCCAGTAGTCCGATCAAAGTCGACGTTCGTGTGGTTTCGGCCACTAACAGGGACGTGGAATCATCAGTGAACGACGGGCACCTGCGCATGGATCTTCTGTATCGGCTCAATACGATCACCGTAGCGTTGCCACCGTTGCGAGAGAGGGCGCAGGACATACCACTCCTTGTAACGAATTTCGTAGAGGACGCAAACAAACGTTTTGGCTGCAACGTGACCTCCGTGGACGCCAGTGTCTACGCCCCACTGATGACGTATCAGTGGCCAGGTAACGTGCGTGAACTGAAGAACGTGGTTGACCGCGCGGTCGTACTCACGAAGAGTGGCATGATCACTCAAGAGAGAATCGGCCTGGCTACGTCGAACTTGCCGGCTCCGGACCTCGTTTCGGTGGCAGCGTCCGGTGGGACAGACACCGCGCAATCGCTGACAGAACTCAAGACGAAGATGATTGATCAATTCGAACGCACATACATCGATAGCCTGCTTCGCGAGGTCCATGGGAACGTATCTGAAGCCGCACGAGCGGCTCGCATCGACAGGAGGAATTTCATCGCGAAAATGCAGCGATTCGATCTGCGTCGTGAGGACTATCGTCAGCGATGATCTGGCGGGCCCGCGCAGGGCGCTCACCACTCTACTCCCGATCGGCGTTCCGCACTGACGACTTCATCCTGAGCCGAGCGCATCTTGGATGTGCATGTCTACGGTGCCACCTGAATCCGCACATTGTCGGCCTGATCGCCCAGCTCACGTGATCGTCACCGCCCGCGTCAACAATCCAGTTCGCTCTTCCACGTCCCCCGTGGAAGAAACGGCCGCCCGTTCACCCAGCACTCGATACGCTTTACTCTTGCACGCGCGACGCCTCACCGGGCCAATGTCACACGACCCGAGAGGACCCGTCCTCGCGAAGTGTTGGAGCCGATGATCCGAAAGAGGTACGTGCCGCTCCCCACGGCTGCGCCGGAATCGCTCTCGCCGTCCCACTGCACGCTGTGCCAGCCTGAAACCGGAGTGTGATACGTCATGTGGCGAACGGCTTGGCCAAGGGGGTTGGCGACGGTGATGTCCAGATCCTCCCCCGCGCTGGACCAGAACCTCAGAGTCGTCGTCGCGTTGAACGGGTTCGGGGATGCTGGACGCACGAGTTCCGCGGGCATCGGCGCGTCGCCTCGGACGGCAGTGGCGAATTGGTCAGTCCTTACGGCGCCATCTGTCAGACATACCGCATACCGAGATGGGGTGGCGCCTCCGGGGTCGTCCGGCGCGTTCACAAGTGCGTATGCCTCATCGTCGTCGCTGGACCAGATCAACAAGACGGAGTTCGCGTCGCCCGGCAGGACAGTGGCTTCACGCCATAGGTACCGGCCGAGTACGCTCACGGCATTCACATGTACCGCGCCGGTGCCACCCGCCCGGAGATCGGCTCCGGCGTCTCGAACGGCGTAACCGACAACGACGGTGTCGCAGCCGGTCACGCTGAGATACGGCATGAACTCGTCATCGTCGCCGGATGCGAACGCACACGGCATGCCATCGGCGCTCCAGGAGGCGACTCCGGTGGACGATATCCGCTGCATCCAGATATCGCTGTCGTTGCGACCCGAGAGACGACCCTCGAACGCCACCACGATGCCACCTGATCCGTCGCACACCGCCGCGGGATTCGTTTCGCTGGCCGTGGTCGCGGATACCCATGCGGGAACTCCCGCATCGCCCCATAGTTGAATGCCGTTGCCGTCCAGCCGCTGGGCCGCGATGTTCACGTCTCCGACCCGTGAGCCACCGGACGGGCTCGACTCGAATACGGCTATCACCCCTCGGTCATGCGGAATGAGCACGGGATCATGCTCATCGAATACGGTGGCGGCGACGGCGACGAAATCACCACGTTCCGTCCACATCGGCTCGCCGGCAGAAGTGTAGCGTTGAGCCAAGATGTGTCTCACTCCTTCGACCCCGTCCTCAAGTATGCGGGCCTCGAAAACCAGTATGAGTCCGCCCTCCCCGTCGGGAACGATTTTGGGAACTCGGAATTGGGCTCTCGTAGCCGCGAGGTGGCGAGCCCAAACGAGGCTTCCCCGAGCATCTATTCGGCGAACTTCCACTGCATCATTGGCAAGAGAATGCTCTTCCCCGATACCATACGCGATGTAGACACCACCTTCCCCATCCGGGGTCATGGTTGGGGCAACGGTAAGGGCGTTCTGAGTTACGACGCGACGTCCCCAGAGACCTTCGCCGGCCTCGTCGACGCTGTGTGCCCAGATGGTCGATTGGCCCTCCAGCGTGTTAGTACCTCTCGTCTGCCAGACAAGGAAATTGCGATTCAGATCGTCCACCTTCAGCACCAGCGACAAGACGGTGTCGGCTGGATCCGCACCTGCGAAGGCAATCCTGACCGGCAGGGATGCCAACTTCTTCGGGGAGGCGGGCTCCTCGAAACGGAGAAGCTCAACATGCTCACCCGCGGTATCAGTGGTCCTGGCGAGGATTCCGTTGCCGTGCGAATCCACAGCAGCCGACCAGTGCGGCTCGGCCGACCGGCTCGCCGTCGCCAGAGCGGCGATGAAGGAAAGGATTAGCAGGAGCATCGTTACACCCCCCCGGTGTTCCCAAGATGTTCTCGATCCGTGCGTTCGCCACTCCTATTGCGAAGGGGGTGCCAATCCTGCATTCATGCTCCCGCGCAGTCGAACGTCGTACCGCAACGTTCTTACGTTCAACCGCTTACATACCATGGAGATGTGGAACGCGGCCGGATCGGGCGTCGGCCGGGGCGCCGTCTTCAGAACGGCGTGTGGCGAAATCCACGCGACGGTGTGTGCGGAGGGCCACATTTCGTCGCCGGCATCTGGAGCGGGTACCGGATGGTATCGCGCCCTACTCAAGACCGTGTCGGTGGCGTCAGGAGTGATCCGCTCGCACCATACGGTTGACGCCACGGCATGCGCTACCGAGTGTGGACGCCTAGGGGGCATCTACGGCACAACGAAACCCGGTGCTGGCGCGTCGCAGTTCGGGCTCCAGGTACTGCCTTCTTGTGCTTCCCAATTCCCACCCATTCGTTCCGTAGTCGTATCCGACGTTGCCGCCTCGCACGACATAGCCCGATTGGTTCTCCTCGGTGAACGGGTTTCCCGAAGCCAGGTAGATTTGGTCATCGTAGGATCGCTGCGAGAAGGGGCTCACCAGTATGTAGTCGCTAAAGCCAGGATAGGGTTGGAATCTGCTTGCCGTCCATTCAGAAGCGTTGCCTGCCATGTCGTGGATACCGAATGGACTCACGCCTTGCGGGAACTGCCCGACCCGCACCATGGACATCGAGCCATGCGCGGCAAGCGATCCGTTGAAGGACTTCCCCCAGGGGTACATTCTTCCATCCGAACCTCGAGCAGCATACTCCCACTCCGTCTCAGCCGGTAGTCTGACACCGCGCCAAGCCGCGTACGCTCCCGCATCGTGCCATGAAACGCTCGTCACCGGGTGGTCGGCCCTTCCAGGTGGGTAGTGGGCCCCAGCCCAGTTCGGAGGCGCAGGATGCCCAGTCGCCAGCACGAAACGCTGGTATTGCGCGTTGGTAACCTCGTACACATCCATGAAGAAGGAGGAGACGCTCACCCGATGAGGAGGGAACTCAGTCGCGTTGGCCTGGTCGGAGCCCATCTCGTACGATCCGTCGGGAACGTGGGCCATGAGAACGCCGTTCACCTCCATCTGCCACCCCGCCGCAAGCTTCGACGCCTCCGCCAGGATCACGACATCCCCTTCTACTACGCTGGTGAGGCCGTTCCGGTCTCTCACCTCAACACGAATCCCATACCGGCCCTCGCTCTGGAACTCATGCGAACGAGAACTGGCGCCTTCCCATTCAGTATCCCATATCCCGTCACCATCCCAGTCCCATCTGAATGACAGATCACCTTCCGCGCCGTCGATCGCCCGTGAAGCACTCGCATCCACAACCACGGGTTGATTCGCGGGTGCCTTGATGGGGCTGATCACCAGATGAGCAGCCGGCGGCAGGCTACCTGCTGCGACGCTGACAGCCTGCTGTGCTATGGTTGATCGCCCCTGGTTGTCAGATACCTCAACGGTCACAGGATAGAGCCCGGGCTCGGTTAGATGGGCGGCCACCTTCGTCTCGCGAATCCATGGGGTGTCCCAGTATCCATCGCCATTCCAGTCCCAACGCGTCCTCAGTTCCGCAGCCGGGCCGTCGTTCGTGAGCACTGTCACGTC
>CAZSJP010000396.1:0-5183 GCA_964606675.1 uncultured bacterium | reverse complement strand
ACATCGACGGCGCGCTGATATACCTCGACCACGTCATCAGCGAGTATCCGGACTCGGGCGAATGGGTTGAGCGCGCCAGATTCCTCAAGGCCACGATCCTGAACGAACAGGGCAAGCCGATAGAAGCGCTGGCTCTTCTCCGAGCGATCAACCAGGACGAGGTCAAGCCGAGGATGCAGGAAGACATCCGCGAGACGATAGAGCGGCTGCAGCAGCAGCCGTAGAGGTCATTGCAGATGATGCCGTCAGCGGAAGGCGTGCTTCGCCTCGGTTTGCTCGGCGGCACGTTCGATCCTATCCACGAAGGGCATCTCGCGCTCGCGAAATACGCCCGACTGCGCCTGAAGCTTGATCGCGTGTGGTTCATACCCTCGGCGACCCCTCCCCACAAGCACGCCTCAGCAATCACCGCGGCGCCGATTCGCATGGCGATGACGGCAGCGGCGGTCGAGCCGTATTCGCCCCACTTCGCCGCCACCGACCTCGAGCTTGCGATGGCCGGACCCTCATACACCGCGCGTACACTCGAATTCGTGCGAGGGCACGTGCATCCCGAGACGGAACTGTCCTGGATCGTCGGCCTCGACAACGTCACCGAGATCCTCAAGTGGTACAGCCCGCGCCGGATCGCCGAGCTGGCGTGGATTGTCGCAGGCGGCAGGCCCGGTGTCCGTGAGCCGGGCGACATACCCGAATGGCTTCGGTCGCGCCTGACGATCATGGACGGCCCGGACGTGCCGTTTTCATCGACAGAAGTCAGAGAGCAACTGGCACGCGGCGTCATCGATGGTGACGCCATACCCGACCCGGTGGCGCGGATCATCGTGCAAGAACGGTTGTACGGCTACGACGGCGAAGGATGGCACGTCGACGAGTGAGCGAAGAGCCGCCTAAGGGGTTCTCTTGGCGCACGTGCCAATCTACATTATATGATTGTCGGGGCCAGTGCTTTCAGCGCCGGGGTGCCATCGGGCGCCGGAGCGTGATCGGCGCGGATAGGCCGTACGGCGTCTCTCCGAGAGACGCCGATGGAGGGATACACGTGGGACTAGCGTATCGCAACCGCAGGCTACGGGCCGGGCTTATGCTCGTCTGTGGCGCCATCATGGCGTACGGCAGCATAGCGCGGGCCGCCTCGATAAGCGGGTATGTCAGGGAAGAGGGCAGTCGCGAAAGTGTGCCGTATGTCAGCGTCTATCTGGACGCCCTCCGCATCGGCGCGATGACGAACGTGTCGGGCTATTACGTCATCACCGGCGTGCCTGCCGGCGAGATCACGCTTGTCTCGGCGCTGATCGGCTTCCAGGAGCACCGAGAGCAGATCGCGATGGGGACCGAAGACATCGTCAGGAACATCGTGATGAAGCCGGAAGCGATAGAGGTCGAAGCGGTTGAGGTCACGGCGGAACGCGTCAAGTCGCCGTCGCTCGAGATAGCGCCGAGCCGCCAGGTCCTGCGCGGGGCCGATCTCAAGATCGCGCCGGCGGCGGTCGAGGCCGACCCGATACGAACGTTGCAGACGCTGCCGGGCGTCGTGCAGCTCTCCGATTTCAACACGGGGCTGTACATCCGCGGCGGTACTCCCGATCAGAACCTGATTCTGATGGATGGGGCGGAATTGTACAATGTCTCGCACTTTTTCGGCCTGTTCTCTACGTTCCCGGCCGATGCCATCAAGACGACCGAGCTATTGACCGGCGCGTATCCGGCGCAGTACGGCGGGCGCCTTTCGTCGGTGCTGAACGTCACGACCGACGAAGGAAACAAGGAGAAGCTGAAGGGCAGCGGGGGGATCAGCCTCCTGAGCTCGCGGCTGACCCTACAATCCCCCGTAGGTGAGAACACGTCGTTCCTGATCTCGGGCCGCCGCACGTATCTGGAGCCGATACTCGACCTGGCCGGAGTCGAAGACATAGGCTACTACTTCTACGACCTGCAGGGCAAGATCCATCACGTATTCTCCCACACGGATCAGTTGTCCATCGCCGGGTACCTGGGCAGCGACGTGCTCTCGATCACGCCCAACTTCCTGGATGCCAGGCTCCAGTGGGGCAACTGGTCCGGCGCGGCGATCTGGACGCACTTGTTCAGCAACACGTTCTACTCCCGCTTCCAGGCCAATCTCAGCCGCTTCAAGTCGAACCTCAAGATGAAATTCGAGGATGTCGGGTTCGATGACACGAACGAGTTGTTCGATCTCGACGCCAGAGCCGATTTCACTTGGTTCGCGAATGAAGAGCACACGATAGAGGCTGGTGTCCACTTCAAGCGCCACACGATGAAGCTGGCCCAGGAGTTCGGCGGCGAGAGGTTCGAAGCGTTCAATATCGAGGCATTCGTGCCGGCGGTGTACGCCCAGGACATCTGGAAGCCGTGGCCGTTCCTGACAATCCAGCCGGGCGTCCGCGCAAGCTACTTCACAGGAGACGATCGGAAGGGCGGAACCGGGAACGCGGGCACGAGCAACTACAGCGCGGTAAACCCACGGGTCTCGATGCGGTACCAACTCGGCGAGGACACGTTCCTCAAGGCTGCCGTGGGGAGATATTCGCAGTACATCTTCCGGGTGCCCAGGGAAATCCAGGGCATCGACTTCCTCTCCGCTATCTGGTTCACATGCGGCCCCGGCGAGGAAGGTGGGCCGCAACATGCGTGGCACTACATCACCGGCTACGAGACACGGCTGGGCGAAAGCTTCGATCTCTCGGTCGAAGCCTACTACAAGTCATACAAAGATCTGTCGGAGTTCGACTTCAAGGCCGAGACGCCGGAGAGCACAAGTGAAGCGCTTCTGCGCGGCGACGGCTACTCGTACGGACTCGACGTGAGCCTGAAGAAGCGCGCCGGCAGGCACAAGGGCTGGGTGTCCTACGCGATCAGTTGGGTCGTTCGCGATTTCGAGGGGATCAACAAGACGGGCGACGGCGAGTACAAGCCATACTACCCGAAGTACGACTCGCGCCATCATCTAGACATGATCTACAGCTTCGACCTGTCGGAGAGTTGGACGCTCAGCAGCCGCTACTCGTTCGCGACTGGCCAAGGTTACACCAGGACTCTCGGCCTATACGCGGTCGAAGGCCCAATCTTCCGCCTCGGCGGAACGCACAGAGACCGGCTCAACGCCACGCGCCTGCCGTACTACTCGCGGCTCGACGTGGGTATCAGGGGCAGGTTCAAGGGCTGGGGGATCACCTGGATGCCATTCTTCCAGGTCGTGAACGTGCTGGACCGCGAGAACGAGTTCAACCGGTACTTCGACGACGGCGATCCGAACGCTTCGCCGCCCGAGTTCGCTAAGGAAGAGAAGATCACGCAACTGCCGCTCCTGCCAACCATTGGCCTCGACCTGGAGTTTTGAGACATGAAACGTTTCCTGTTTGCAGCATTCGTAGTGGGGGCAATCGGGCTGACGGTCGGATGCTTCCTCGACCCACTGGATACCGGAAACAACAGTAGCCCCGAAGTTGTGCTCCAGGGGTTTCTCACGCCCGACGCGCCCGTCGAGATTGTTCTGAGATCGACGGTGGCGCCGGACGCATACTACGCGTTCATGGACCTCGACGAGTTCGCGATCGAAGAGGCCATCGTCGAGGTCGTCGTCGACGGGAAGGCGTTCGATCTCACAGCCGGCAAACAGCCGGGCGCCTACAGCAATCCGGCACTGTTGGCCGAGGCCGGGCTCACGTACGGCGTCGCCGTGACGTTCCCCTCGGACCATGAATGGGCCGGTCATGAGCTAACGGCGACTACGACCGTGCCGGAGCAGGTGCGTCACACAGATGTGACATACCACAAGTCACAGCCACCGCCTCTTCTGGGAGTAGTCACGGAGATCAAGTCGTTCGTCTTTCCGAAGACTCTGGCGAATCCCGATTCGTTCCCTATTACAGGTGACGAATACACGCCGTTCAACATTAGTTGGCAGGATGCGGATGGCGCCGCGGGCTACACGCTCGGCGTTCTGGCGCAGGACACGTCGGGCATCCTTCTGATGCGGAAGCGCGAGTACAAGAACTGGGTGGATGGCGACTTCAACAACCCGGCCGATCGCCAGTTCATGGCCAAGAGCGGCATGCTCATAATGCCGGACTCGACGAACGCCGACATCTACTGGCTGCTGTTCCACTACGAGGGGCCGACGCACGTCGTGTTGATAGCCGCCGACGAGGGCTATTGGCAATACTTCCGAACCTATCTCGGCGGGCCGGGCGGAAACAGCGGCAACGATGCCGACACCGGCGTGTCGCTCAACGTCAAGGGCGGTATCGGCGTGTTCGGATCGTACACGGCAGACACGATTGCGACGCACATCGCCAACGAGTGGCAGCCGAACATGTACAGAGACGACTTCCTCAGCGACTCCCAGCGTGTGAAAGTCGAACGCTACGAGGCACTCAATCTGGTGCCTGCGCGGCTAGGTTCCAGCGGAAACTGACCCGCCTTACATGCAGAAATGCATAGGAAGCGCTGGCCCGCGGCGAGCACCCCAGGCCGGCGGCCGATCACACAATGGACGGGGGGGTACGAATGAGGAATCGCAAGCTGCGGCCCGGGCTTCTGCTCGTCTGTGGCGCCATCCTGGCGCACGGCAGTATGGCATCTGCCGCGACGATCAGTGGCTACGTGAGGGAAGAGGGCAGCCGCGAGAGCATCCCCTACGTCAGTGTCTATCTGGACGCCCTTCGCATCGGCGCGATGACGAACGTGTCGGGCTACTACGTCATCACCGGCGTGCCTTCCGGCGAGATCACGCTTGTCTCAGCGCTCATAGGGTTCCAGGAGCATCGAGAGCGGATCGCGGTGGGGACGGGAGACGTCGTCCGGAACATCGTGATGAAGCCCGAGGCGATAGAAGTCGAAGCGGTGGAGGTGACGGCCGAGCGCGTCAGGTCGCCGTCGCTCGAGATTGCACCCAGCCGCCAGACGCTGCGCGGGTCGGACCTCAAGATCGCCCCGGCGGCGGTCGAAGCCGATCCGATTCGGACACTGCAAACGTTGCCGGGCGTGGTGCAGCTCTCCGACTTCAACACGGGCCTGTATATCCGCGGCGGCACTCCCGATCAGAACCTGATCCTCATGGATGGTGCGGAGCTATACAACGTCTCGCATTTCTTCGGCTTGTTCTCGACGTTTCCGGCCGACGCGATCAAGTCGACCGAGTTGCTGACCGGCGCGTATCC
>CAZSJP010000395.1:0-5184 GCA_964606675.1 uncultured bacterium | reverse complement strand
AGAAGAAGGCTGCGGCCAAGCCCGGTGCTGACGCCGAGAAGGTGGTAGCCAAGGGTGCCGGCGAGGCTGCCGAAGGCGCGGAAAAGCCCGCGAAGAAGAAGGCTGCGGCCAAACCCGGTGCTGACGCCGAGAAGGTGGTAGCCAAGGGCGCCGGCGAAGCTGCCGAAGACGCGGAGACGCCCGCGAAGAAGAAGAAGGCTGCGGCCAAGCCCGGTGCTGACGCCGAGAAGGTGGTAGCCAAGGGCGCAAGCGAGGCTGCCGAAGACGCGGATGAGCCGGCGGCAAAGAAGAAGACGGCTGCCAAGGGTGCCAAGAAGGGCGCGAAGGCTTCATCCAAGGCGAAGGAAAACTCCGGAGGCGGCAAGAGGAAAGCCGCGAAGAAGCGTCCTTCAAAGCCGGCGGAAAAAGAGCCGGAGCCTCGCAAGAGGATCGAGTACCGTGAGAAGGTCATTCCGCAACTCATGGAGCGATTCGGGTACGACAACGCCATGCGAGTGCCTCGGCTGCTGAAAGTCGTCGTGAACATGGGCGTCGGCGAGGCGGTTCAGAATTCGAAGGTCTTGGACGGTGCCGTGGCGGATCTTACGCTGATTGCTGGGCAGAAGCCGAATATCCGTCGCTCGCGGTTGTCGATCTCGAACTTCAAGCTGCGAGAGGGCATGCCGGTGGGTTGCGCCGTGACGCTCAGGCGCAGTCGTATGTGGGAGTTCGTGGATCGTCTGCTGACGTTCGGGATTCCGCGGATCAGAGATTTCCGCGGCTTGCCTCGCAAAGGCTTCGACGGGCGCGGCAACCTGACCGTAGGTCTGAAAGAACAGCTCATGTTCCCCGAGGTCGAGTACGACTCGGTCGACCAGATCCGGGGCATGGATATCTCTTTCGTCACAACTGCGCAAACGGACGAAGAAGCGTTCGAGATGCTCGGCGCCATCGGCGTGCCGTTCCAGAAGCGTGACGAAGAGGAACCCGGGAAGTGAGGATAGTGGCGTGGCCAAGAAGTGTTTGCGCGTAAAGGCAACACGGAAACCGAGATTCAAAGTTCGCGGCTACAACCGATGCTACCGCTGCGGACGACCACGGGCGTTTCTGCGCAAGTTCGGTATGTGTCGAATCTGCTTCCGAGAGCTAGCGCTCAATGGAGAGATACCCGGCGTGGTCAAGGCTAGCTGGTAGCGAAGGGAACATCTCAATGTCGATGACCGATCCCATTGCAGACATGCTGACTCGCGTGCGAAACGCCGGCAGAGCTGGCCACAGGACTGTGGACCTGCCTGCCTCGAACGTCAAGCGAGAGATAGCGCGCATTCTGCTCGAGCAGGGCTATGTCGAGAAAGTGTTTGTCGTCAGCGACGACAAGCAGGGGATGCTGAGGCTGTACCTGCGGTATGGCCGCGACGGCCTGCCGTTGATTCACGGCCTTACCCGTATCTCGAAGCCAGGACTGCGGAAATACTCCAACGTCCGAAAGATGAATCGCGTCCTGAATGGCCTGGGCGTGGCGATTGTAAGCACGTCGAAGGGTGTCATGACCGACGAAGAGTGTCGGAACAGCGGCGTCGGTGGCGAAGTTCTGTGCCACGTTTGGTAGAGAGGAATTAGGCATGTCTAGAGTAGGACGAGCGCCGATACCTCTGCCGGGCGGGGTCGAGGTGAAGATAGACGGTCGATCCGTGACGGCTGCCGGCGCGAAGGGCACCGTTCAGGTAACTCTGCCGATCGGCGTGAATGCGGCGCGAGAAGGCGACGTTGTCACGGTGACGCCAGAGGCCGACGCGATTCGCGGAGCGTGGGGTTTGTCCCGCACGCTTATCGCCAACGCTGTTGAGGGCGTCGAGAAAGGCTTCGAGAAGCGGCTCTTGGTCGTCGGGGTCGGCTATCGCGCTCAGGTCGGTGGCGGTAAGCTGACGCTGAACATCGGCTTCTCGCATCCGGTAGAACTGCCGATCACCGAGGGGCTTACCGTTACCGTCGGCGAGCAGGTCACAGTGGCCTTCAAGGGCGACAATCACCCTTCGCAGCCACTGCTGGTGCAAGGTGCCGACAAGGTAGCCGTTGGCGATTTCGCGGCGTCGGTGCGGGCAGTGCGCAAGCCCGAGCCCTACAAGGGCAAGGGAATCCGCTACGCGGACGAGCGCGTCAGAACCGACAAGGCCGGGAAGACTGCCGGGTAGCCGATTGCGGCGCAGTATCTGACAAGGGATTGAACAGTCATGGGCGATACACGAAGCCACCGAATGGAACGCTGGCGCAGAGCGCGGCGAATCAGAGGGTCGGCAGACCGGCCGCGGTTGGTCGTCAGCAGGGGCGGCAAGAGCATCCAGGCTCACTTCGTCAACGACGACATCGGCGTGGTGATCTGTGGAGCTACGACGCTCTCGAAGCAACTAGGCATCAAAGGAGCCGGATGCGAAGCCGCACGCGCTCTGGGCAAAGAGCTGGGGCGGCGCGCGAAAGAGCATGGAATCGCAGCGATCGTCTTCGACAGGAACGGATACCCGTACCATGGTCGAGTCAAGGCGTTGGCCGAAGGTGCACGGGAGGCCGGTCTAGAGTTCTAGGACCGTCGAGTAAGGATCTCAAATGGCGCGAGATGGTGGACCAAGCAGAGGCAGCAACCTGGACGACGTCGATCTCGTAGAGACCGTCGTCAGGATCAAGCCCGTATCCAAAGTCACGAAGGGCGGACGAGACCGGAGGTTCAACGCACTTGTGGTCGTGGGCGATCACAAAGGACGCGTCGGAGTCGGTCTCGGCAAAGCCCGCGAAGTGGCTGAGGCCATTCGGAAGGGCACCCAAATAGCTCAGCGTGCGATGGTTCGCGTGCCAGTGGGCAGCACCATCCCACACACGACCATAGGTCGATGCGGAGCGGCAAAGGTGTTCCTTCGTCCGGCAAGCCCGGGAACGGGCGTTGTTGCCGGTAGCGCGGTGCGCGCGGTGCTGGAGGCGGCCGGAGTACAGGACGTGCTCAGCAAGTCGATGGGATCGAATAACGCGCACAACGTCGCGTTGGCAACCGTCGAAGGGCTGTCCGGACTCCGCACCTATCGCGACGTGATCGCGAGCCGTGGGGTGACACCCAGGCGCGGTGGCGGCAGTTCGGAAGGAGCCCGAGCGTGAAGGAAATCGCGGTGACGCTATACCGTAGCCCGATCGGACGCACCGCCTACCAGAAGCGGATCGTGCGTGGCCTCGGCCTGCGAAAGATGAACCAGACGGTCATACACGGCGATAGGCCGGATATCCGCGGAATGGTGGCAAAGGTGCCGCATCTGGTCCGCATTGACGAGGTGGAGAACGATGGCTGACGGACAGATGTCTCTTGCCGACCTCAGCCCCCCGCCGGGAACGAAGCGCAACACGAGGCGTCTCGGGCGAGGCAACGGCAGTGGTCAGGGCACGTACGCGGGCAAGGGCCAGAAGGGCCAGCAGTCGCGGTCCGGCTACAAGAAGCGCGTTTGGTTCGAGGGCGGTCAGATGCCCATCCAGCGCCGCCTTCCGAAGCGGGGCTTCTTCCATCTCAAGAAGAACGTCCACCAGGTCGTCAACCTTGGCGATATAAACGACCGGACCACCGGCGAGCGCGTGGACGCAGAGGCGCTGGCAGCGGCCGGGCTGATCCATGCGGCCGCCGAGCCGGTGAAGGTTCTGGCGGACGGTAAGCTAAGCCGCGCGATTACGATCGTGGCGAACAAGTTCAGCAAAGCGGCCCGCGAGAAGATCGCCGCTTCCGGCGGCACAGCCGAGGAACCCGCAAGTGCTTGATCGATTCCGTAACATCTTCAACATCCCGGAATTGAGGAACCGTATCTTCTTCACGTTCGGGGTGCTGATCGTCTATCGTATAGGCGGAGCGATACCGACACCGGGCGTCGATTCGGCCGCGTTGGCCGAGGCCTTCAGCGACCGCGCGCGCGACTTGTTCGCCGTGTACGACCTGTTCGCGGGTGGAGCATTCAAGCAGGCTACGATATTCGCCCTCGGCATCATGCCGTACATCAGCGCGTCGATCATCTTCCAGCTTCTCGGCTCGGTCTGGGCGCCAATACAGGCGCTGCAGAAGGAGGGGCAAGAGGGGCAGAAGAAGATCACGCAGTACACCCGCTACCTCACGGTCGGGCTTGCAGCCGTCCAGAGCCTCGGCGTCAGCCAGTTCCTCGTGCAGAACGGTGCGTCTATCGACCCGGGCATGGGTTTCCGGCTGATGGTCATGTTGACGATGACGACCGGGACGGTGCTCATCATGTGGCTCGGCGAGCAGATCACCGAGCGCGGGGTAGGCAATGGCATCAGTCTCCTGATTTTCATCGGCATCGTTGCCAGATTCCCAACCGCTGTCATCGGCCAGCTTCGGCAGATGTTGGAGCCCGACGGCGGAGGCGTAATACCCACGCTGGCGCTGTTCGTGCTGATGGTGGCGGTCACCGCTGCGGTTGTTCTGATCACGATGGGCACGCGGCGCATACCCGTCAGATACGCGTCGCAACGTGTTGTCGGCAACAAGGTCTATGGCGGCCAGACGACGTATCTGCCACTCAAAGTGAACCAGGCCAACGTTATACCGATCATCTTCGCCCAGTCGATAGTGCTGGTGCCCACAACGATCATACAGTTCGCGGGCAGCGCGGCGCCGGACAGCATGTTCATGAGCACGATATTCAACTGGTTCCAGCCTACGTCGCTCGTCTACTGGATTTTGTACAGTTTGCTGATTATCTTCTTTTCTTACTTCTACACCGCGATCATCTTCAACCCGGTCGACGTTGCCGACAATCTCAAGCGCAACAACGGGTTCATTCCGGGCATACGACCGGGACGACGCACTGCCGAATACCTTGACCGCGTGCTGAACAGAATTACCCTACCGGGTTCGTTCTATCTGGCCACCATAGCCGCGTTCCCGATGCTGGTGATAACATTCTTCGAGGGTACATTCCGAATGTCCGTGGTGCCGGCGTTCGCCGATTTCTTTGGCGGCACAGGACTGCTGATTGTCGTTGGGGTCGCGCTGGATACACTTGACAAGGTCGAGTCTCACCTGCTGATCCGCCACTACGACGGTTTCATGAAGCGTGGCAAGATCAGAAGCAGGCGACGTTAGGAAAGGGCGGACCGACATGCGACTTATATTGCTTGGCGCGCCTGGTTCCGGCAAAGGCACTCAGGGCGCTCTTATCGCCGAGA
>CAZSJP010000394.1:1660-5189 GCA_964606675.1 uncultured bacterium | reverse complement strand
GCGTGAATGCCATCTACCCGTACGAAGTGAAGGCCGGCAACGACCTGTTCGCCCTGCGCGAGAAGTTGCCGGAGTTCGTCATGTTCGGCTGGCTGGAAAAAGAGACCGTCAACGAGGGTAACGAAGACACGATCGAGCCGGAGATAATGAGCAAGGTGCCGGAGCTGATGGCGAAGGGCCGGTACTTCCCCAATGGTGACCATGGCATCCAGCCGCCCGTGACGTATCCGAACCTCTGCCGGTTCATGACCCTGTTGCACGAGGTCTGCGGCAACCCGGAGGGCGAGTTCCCCAGAATGTAGCGGCCACCCGAAACGAGAGCGCCCCTGAGCGGGATTTCGTACCAGAGGAACCAGCTTGACAGACCTTGAGCGCTTCGTCGCCGTCGCCCGGTTCGAGACGCCGGACTACGTGCCCATCTTCGCTATCTCCAGCGCGCCGGGCATGAGCGGCGGATGCATGAAGATCGCGCACGATCGCCTCATCGCGACCGGCATGCCGGCCCACGTCGGAGGCCGTTTCGGCCCGGGCGGTGGCGACCCGGACGTCGAGAGCTGGCACAGCTACTGGGGCACGGTCGAGCCGCTCTCTCTCGGGTTCGACCTCGCGCGAGCCTTGGAAGGTTTCCGGTCGAAAACGCGCACCGACGGCGAGTTCGAGATCATCGAATCGGAGTCCGGAGCGGTCACGCGGCAATTGCGCGACGGCGACTTCGCCTATAGCATGCCCGAGTTCGTCCGGTATCCGGTCCGCGACCGCGCGTCGTGGGAGTTCTATCGCGAAAGAATGACGCCACGCGAGTTCATGTCGCCAGACGAGATGGAAGCGCGATGCCGACCGTTCGACGACCGCGATACGCCGCTCTACATCTACGCAGGCGCCACCTACGGGATGGTGAGGAGCTTGATGGGGCCGGAGGCGGCGAGTATCGCGCTCTACGACGACCCCGACCTCGTGCACGACATGATCGCGTGGCAGACAGACCGGGTTCGCAGAGCCGTCTTGCCGCTGATCGAACGTCTGAGGCCGGAGATCGTACAACTTGGTGAGGACCTCTGCTACAACCACGGCATGCTTCTCTCGCCGCGCCACTTCGACGAGTTCTTCGGCTCGTTCTATCGCGAATTGCGCGAGTGTGCGACTGCCGGCGACGTGGTTCTGTTCGTCGTGGACACCGACGGCAACGCGATGGAGTTCACCGGCGTGGCCGCAAGCCACGGTGTGGACGCGATCCACCCGTTCGAGGTCAAGGCCGGGAACGACCTGTTCGCCCTTCGGGGTCGGTACCCGGATTTCGTACTATTCGGTTGGCTCGAAAAAGAGACCGTGAATGAAGGGAACGAGGATCTGATCGAGCCGGAGATCATGAGCAAGGTGCCGCCACTGATCGAAAACGGCGGGTACTTCCCCAACGGCGACCACGGGATTCAGCCGAACGTCACGTTTCCCAATCTATGCAAGTTCATGACCGTGCTGCACGAAGTCTGCGGAAACCCGGAGGGCGAGTTCCCGAGGGCGTAGCAGCCGCTTCGCACCCATATTGTTCGGGCGATCTTCGAGACCATCGCCCTGTACGAAAGGAGATCACCGATGAGCGGTACCCCGCGAGTGCTGCTGTTGGGCGATTCGATTCGCATGAGCTATCAGGCGACGGTGGCCGAGACAATGAAAGAGGCGACCGTAGTCGGCCCGGCGGAGAACTGCCAATTCGCCGCCTACACGCGCGAGAGGCTACCCGTCTGGCTCGAAGAGTTGGGCATGCTGGACGCGGTCCAGCCGGACGTAGTGCATTGGAACAACGGCCTGCATGATGTCGGCCACAACCCCGCGCGCGACCCGGTGAAGTTCCCGGTCGACGTCTACGTCGATCACCTCAAGGCGATTCTCGGCATGCTTCAGGACACCGGTGCGAAGATCGTCTGGGCGACGCTCACGCCGGTGCATCCCGATAGACTCATCAGCGAAGAGACCTGGGCGTGGCACAACGACGAGATCGACGAGTTCAACGCAGCCGCTCTCGAAGTGATGCAGTCTGCGGGATTGCCTGTGAACGACCTGCACGCGCTTGTCGGGTCGGACGTCGACACGTATCTGTCGGAAGACATGTTGCACCTCAGCGCTGAAGGGATCGATGCCTGCGCGGCGGCGGTCGTGAAGGCGGTTCGGGCGGAGCTTGGAGCATGAGGCTGTGACAACGACGCCGAGTTCCGTGAAACGGAACTCGCAACGTGCGCGAAGCGCACGAGCGCTAGCGGACGAGTACCGTCTTCCGCACCAACGTCGTCCGCTCCGCGGACGTTGGCGAATGATCGGACCCCTTGGGTCCGTTCGCATTCGCGGCGGTTGTCAAGCGATACAGGTACACGCCGCTCGCGACCGCCCTGCCGCGCGAGTCGGTGCCGCCCCAGACGACGGAGTGGTGCCCGGCGCGCACTGGGTCGTCGACGAGCGTCCGCACGAGCTGACCTTGGATGCTGTATATCGCTAACCGGACCTCGCCCGCGTTGGGCAGGCGGAAGCGTATCGTCGTCGCCGCGTTGAATGGGTTGGGTGCGTTCTGGGCGAGGGCGATTCGGGCCGGGCGCGACGACGCGGCGGCCCCGCTTGGCTTCGCCGGCACGATGTATCGCTCTCCCCATGCCATCACCGGAAACGCTGTGCTGTATCCTGCGGCCTGGCAACCGGTTCCGCACGCGTCTCGAGACTGGAGCGCGCAACTGTAGGGCAACTGGCCACTGCAAGCTCCGGTATACGCGTGCCCCATTTCATGTAGGTGGCCTGGTATCACGACCCTCGGCTTCAGCTTCGTGATGCTGTTGCGCACGCCAGTCGTCGCCGGTGCAGAGCCGCTCTCATTAACCCAGGCGTTCAGCAGCAGCACGTCGACGTCCTGGATACTGGGAAGAGCCTGCGATGTCTGGTTGTCGCCCGTGTGAACAAACTTGAGGCCGCTCGGCGTCGTCACCTCGTATATCCGAATGTGTGCGCTGCCGTGAAGCCCGTCGTGTGCCTTCACGTTGAGACCTGCTATCGTCAAACTGCCCCCCGCGGCCATGGGGACGTTGCCGCAGTACGGGACTTCAGCCGGGGCCACGACCGCGCCGCCATTCGCCATCACCGAACCGGTCACCCATTCATCGAAGTGATCGCCGTGGCGATGGCTTATGAACAGCACGTCAATCCGATCGATGAGTTCCGGCGGCAGGAACGGCTGGGCAATGCTCCCAAAGCCACCATAGCCGTCGACTAGGTCGAAGGCGAACACTCCTTCCGGGGACTTCACGATGAAACCGTGGTTGTACATCATCCATATCGCTGCGCCGTCGGTGACCGGCTCCTGCAGCTCGGAAGTTGCCTTGTCCATCATCGACGCGTAGAGATCCCGGACCTCGGATCGGCGATTCCGGTGATCGGAGAGGATGATATCCAGCGCTCCAAACGCCTGGGTGCGCAACATCGGATCTCCACTGCCGGGCGGATTGGCCAGCAGGACGGCCTTCGCTTGCTCCAGCGTAAGACCGCCAGCGCC
>CAZSJP010000394.1:719-1650 GCA_964606675.1 uncultured bacterium | reverse complement strand
AGCACGATGGTGGTGGGGTTGGCATGCTGGTCGTCGTGGGTCAGTGTCGCCGATCCCGTTAGCCTGCGGGGTCCCGAGAACGCAACTGGAATCTCTGCGCGCCCCCCCGGACCGACGATGACAGGGAACGCCGCCGTCGTCGAGAAGAAGCCCGGCAACGTCAGGCTGGTGAGCGTCAGATTCGCCCAGCCGGTGTTGTCCACTGCCAGCATCGCTCCGTTGTCGGCGTGCACTAGCAGACGGTCGGGCGCGTCGATCATCGGGATGTCGGGGTTCGGCCCGCCGCCACCCAGATGGCCCATGTCGGAATGTCCGCCGTCGGCGTCGAGGATGTACGGCGATCCGGTGTCGATGCACGGCGAGTTGGCTTGCAGAGAGTAGTCACCGTTGTCAGGATCGACGAACAGGGGGTCCGTGCCGGTATTGCCCGGCCCCGGCGATCCGTCTTGGATGTTCGAGTACCTTACGTCGATTGTGCCATTGGTTACCAGAACCTCCGTATCGGCGCTGGTCCACACGATGCAGTTCGTCAAGGTCGTGCTCAGACTCGCATTTATCGCCAAGACGTTGGGGGTGGCCTCGCCCGCGATTGTACAGTTCGTCAGTGTGGAGAAGGCCGTATTGGCTCGGAGCGCGCTGCCGCGTGCAGCCTCGTTGGCCGTAAACACACACCCCTCCAGTGCAACCGTGGCAGATTGCCAGGCGTACATTGCGCCGCCGTCCAGGCCGTAGTTGCCGCTCAACCGGCAGTCATTGAGCACCGCAACGCTACGGTCGACGAAGAGCCCGCCGCCACGGTAACCGGCGTGGTTGTCGCTGACGGTGCAGTTCGTAAGGTCCGCCGAAGCCCCGACCGACAGGAACAAGCCACCACCCTCGTTGCTCACCGCGTTGTCCGATACGACGCAATCCGCCAGTCTCACGGTAGCGC
>CAZSJP010000394.1:0-709 GCA_964606675.1 uncultured bacterium | reverse complement strand
CCGTTCCAGACGGCGAGCCCTCCTCCGACCTGGCTGCTGTTCTCGACAATCGAGCAGGAGGTGAGCGACACGTTCGCCGACTGTCCGAGATGCAATCCGCCTCCCGAGAACTCGGCAACGTTGCCGGAGATGACAAGGTGGGCCATGCCGACGCTCGCACCGTCGACAGAGATCGCACCACCCCATGCGGAACCCGACACCTCGTCGGCGTTCACGTCGCCGATGCGGGCATACGCAATCGTGCTCGAATCGCCCCCTGTGATACGCAGCCCGCCCCATTCCTCAGCAGCGCCCTTGATGAAGCGGATGGAGTCGGTTTCGGCGCCGACGGCGTAGATCGCTCCCTCGACGACGAGCCGCACGTCCGCGTCGAAGAGCACGTCGACACCGGGCTCGATCGTGAGCGTGTTGCCGGCGGCTACGGTGCATGCTGCGGTGACGTGGTACGGCTGGTTGGCCGCAATCCATGTGGTGGTGGCGATGGTGCCGGATACGTTCGTTTGTGCTGCGGCTGTCGAGGCCAGCAGGAGAGCGATCAGGCCGATGACGGATTCATGGAGTGAGTCTCTCGCGGGCATCGCGTGTGCTCCCCCTTTGGCGCCGCAGGTACTTGGGGGAGACACAGGCGTGCATCACCCCGATAGCGGCATCCCCCGTTTCGATCCAACGGATATATGGTAGCACGCAATGGGGCATGTGACAATCAGAG
>CAZSJP010000393.1:0-5191 GCA_964606675.1 uncultured bacterium | reverse complement strand
GGAGGCCATCCTCGATGCAGGCGGTCAGCGGCTGCGGCCGATCGTGATGACCAGCTCGACCACCATCTTCGGCCTTATGCCGATGGCGATGGGCAACGCTTCGATGATGGGAATGCCGTACTCGTCAATGGGGCAGGCGATGATAGGCGGGCTTCTGACGTCGACCTTGCTGACGCTGTTCGTCGTGCCGCTGTTCTACACGCTTCTGGACGACCTGCGCGCTACCGCCGGGAGATTTGTGTCGCTTGCGTTTCAGACGGCGCAGAGCGCGTCCCCAGCCGCGGGTGTCGGTGCCGAGTAGCGCGGCGAGGCATCGGCTCCGGCGCTAGGGGCACGGCTCCAAGTTCGCCATGCGAGCGATGAGCTTCTTGATGCGCCCGTCGCAGAACCGTATACTGAGCTTGAGGTCGTCGCCATCGCCATCTCGGCCCAGGATCTTCCCCCGTCCGAACGATGAGTGGATGACGAAGCGACCGACTTCGAGGAAGTCGTCCGTCACCTGCGAGAACTCGTCGTTCGACGACACCTCCTGCGAGAACTCCTCATCTCCGGCAGCCGCTTCTTGCGGACCTGATATCTCCCTGTCCGTCTCCGGGATACGGGCGCGTCGGGCTTCGGCCAACGGCCCTCTGGCGCGTCCGCGGCCAGGCGCGGCGGGCTTCCGAGCCGATCTCGGGGCCACCTGCACTTCCAGCAGCTCGTCCGGTATCTCGGCCAGGAAACGAGACGGGATGGTGGGTACCCGCTCGCTGAACCGCCTACGACGGCGCGCGCTCGAAAGCATAACCGCCTCGCGAGCGCGCGTGAGGCCCACATAGAACAGACGGCGCTCCTCTTCCAGTTGGCTCGGCTCCCTGATGGCCCCCTCCAGCGGAAACAAACCGTCCTCCATCCCGCCGATGAAGACTATGGGAAACTCGAGTCCTTTGGCGCTGTGAAGCGTCATCATCGTCACGACGTCCACCGTGTCTTCCCACGCGTCGATATCGGTCATGAGCGCGACTTCCTGCAGGAACGCGCTGACCGAGGGATCGTCCGGGTGGACCTCCGCGAAGCGCGAAGCAGCGGTCAGAAGCTCGTTGAGGTTCTCCAGCCGTCCCTCGGCCTCGACGCTGTCCTCGTCGTGGAGCGCCTTCGAGTAGCCCGATTCCTGCACGACGCGCTGCACAAGCTCATCCGCGCGAACGGTTCCCGCGGCGGCGATAAGCCCGTCCAGCATATCCACCAACTCAGCCACCTGTTTGGATGCTCGGCGTCCCACAACTCTTGAGTCCGAGCTGCGGAGAGCATCGAGCAGCGTGATGCCGTCCCGCTCCGCCTCCGCAACCAGCTTCGCAACCGTCGTCTCCCCGATTCCGCGTTTCGGAACGTTGATGATCCGGCGCAGATTCCCGGAATCGAGTGGGTTGTCGATCACGCGGAGGTAGGCGAGCACGTCTTTGACTTCCTTGCGCTCGTAGAACCGCAGCCCACCGACGACGGTGTACGGAGTCCTGTTCCTCACGAAGACTTCCTCGATCGCTCGGGACTGGGCGTTCGTTCGGTAGAGTATGGCAACGTCGCGGTACGAGTGTCCGTTTCGGCAGGCGTCCTCGATCGTGCTGTGAACCCAAACCGCTTCATCCTGCTCGTCCTCCAACTCGGCGGCGACGATCGGGTCGCCGGCGTCGTTCTCGGTCCACAGCTCCTTGCCCTTGCGGCCGCTGTTGTTCCCGACGATTGCGCCGGCCGCTTCAAGAATGCGCTGAGTCGAGCGGTAGTTCTGCTCCAGCCGAACGACGACGGCCTCCGGGTAGTCCTTCTCGAAATTGAGAATGTTGCCAATGTCGGCGCCCCGCCATCCGTATATCGACTGGTCGTCGTCTCCCACCGCACAGATGTTGCGGTGCTTCTCGGCCAGCATGTTGACGAGCACGTACTGCGCCCGGTTTGTATCCTGGTACTCGTCGATGAGGAGATGCTCGAACCGATCGCGGTATTCGTCGAGCGCATCGGGGTTCCCTCGGAATAGCCTGACGGGCAGGATCAGCAGGTCGTCGAAATCGACCGCGTTCGCGGCGGCCAACTGCCCCTGGTACGAGCGGTAGACCTGAGCGACGACGGTCCCGTTGCGACCGCCTTCCTTCGAGTATTCGTCTGGGCTTTCGAGGCGGTTCTTCGCGTTCGATATCTCCGCGCGGATCACCTGGGACCGGATGACCTTCTCATCTATGTTCCGTGCGCGGCAGATGCGCTTGACGAGCGAGAGCGAGTCGCCGGAATCGTAGATGGAGAACTTCGGATCGAGGCCCACGTCCTCGGCTTTACGGCGCAGTATGCGCGCGCAGACGGAGTGGAACGTGCCTATCCAGAGCGCATCGGCGACTCCCCCACCAACCAGCGCTCGAACGCGCTCTTTCATCTCGCCGGCGGCTTTGTTGGTGAACGTCACCGCCATGATACGGTATGGCGGCACGCCGTTCTCGATGAGATACGCCAGGCGGTGCGTGAGCGTGCGAGTCTTGCCGCTGCCGGCGCCAGCAAGTATCAGGACTGGGCCGGAAAGTGTTGACGCGGCCTCAAGTTGTGGGGGGTTTAATCCGTCCAATACAGACACGTTCAGCCGCCGCCTCAGAGGTATGGGTTGGGGTCGTTCCGACCGACGCGGGAGCATCGGGGACACGAACGTAATGCGCGATGGGGTACCACGGCAAGGGTTCCACACCTGAAACTGCACTCGGAATTGCAGGCCTACCGCGGCTTGCCCCTGCCGGCGCCGGCGCGCTTATTTGTAGGTCCACGCGATTGGGCACCGTTCCAGGAGACCCACATGCTGCAGGGCGTACTACCGGCACTACTCACACCGTTCGCAGACGGTAAGGTCGATCTCTCGGCGTTGCGCGGGCTCTGCGATTTCCTCATCTCGAAGCGCGTCGCCGGCCTGTTCATCACCGGCACGACGGGCGAGTTCGTATCGCTCGACCCAAGCGAGCGTCGCCAAGTCGTCGAGGCCGTGACCGAGCACGTAGACGGCAGAACGACAGTGCTCGTCCACACCTGCGCGCACAACACCGCTGAAGCCGTCGCCCAGACCAAGTTCGCGTCCGCATCCGGCGCCGACGGTATCGGATGCACGACGCCCTACTTCTACGGCATGGACGACGAAGCGCTCTACGCGTTCTTCAGCAGCGTGCTGGAGGCCGCCGACGGCTCGCCGTCGTTCCTGTACAACATTCCGCAATGCTCGGGCCCCGTGATACCGCTCCCGCTGATCGTCCGGCTCAAGGAGCAATTCGGCCACGTGCGCGGGACGAAAGACTCGTCGGGCGACATGGGCCGGTTCGAGGAACTGATCGGGCTGGGCCTGCCCGATTTTCAGGTAGTGTGCGGGGCCGACCACGAGACGTTTACCGCACTGACGTTGGGCGGCAAGGCGTCCGTGACGTCGACCGGCAACGCTTTCCCGGAGGCATTCCTGGCGGTCTACGAGGCTTTCGACGCAGGCGACATGGACGGTGCGGCGAGCGCGCAGGATCGCTTGACCGCGCTCACCAAGGTGCTGCACGAAGGAGGACTGATGCACGCCTACAAAGTTGCGCTGGGCATGCGCGGAGTCGATGCCGGCACGGTCCGCCCGCCGCAACGCCAGCTCAGCGACACTGAGATCGCCAACGTTCGGTCGGGCCTCATGCAATTGGGGTTCATCTCATAGACAATGGGATATCGATTACCTTTTTCGAGCATACCGCTGCTTTCTGCCGGGAGGGACTATCATGATTCGCCTAGGTATCGTCGGTTCTGACAACTCGCACGCCATCGCATTCAGCAAACTGTGCAACGTCGAAGGGGCCGAGCCTCACGTCGACGGCGTGCAGGTCGTGGCTCTGTACGGGCGCGATCCGGAGCGGAACGAAGAGGTCAAGGCCGAAGGGAACATCCCGATGGTCGTCGACTCTCCGGAGGACATGATCGGCCAGGTCGACGCGGCGCTGGTCGTCTTCCGCGATGGCGGGCTACATCGTGAGCACGCCGAGCCGCTGATTCGCGCCGGCATCCCTACGTTCGTGGACAAGCCGTTGGCGATCTCGGTAGAAGACGCCACGGCGCTCATCGACCTCGCCGAGAGGAGCGGAGCGCCGCTGACGTCGTTTTCGACGTTGCGCTACGCGACCGATATGGTGGATTTCATCGCCGAAGCGAAAGAGAAGGGGCCGATCAGCTCTGCGGTCATGACCGGACCTGCCGACCGGGAAAGCGAGTATGGCGGCCTACCGTTCTACGGCATCCATATCGTCGAGATGATGCAGGCGCTCTATGGCCCCGGTGTGAAGACCGTGCGCGCGGTGGAACAGCAGAAGACAATCGTCGCGATCGTCCAGTACGACGACGAGCGCATCATGACGCTGAACTTCGTCGGCGACGCGTCGTATGTGTTCCACATGCTGGCATTCGGTAAGGAAGGTTGGGTCGGACGCGCGCTGGATGCCGGGTCGTGCTACAAGGACGGTCTCGAAGTCGTTCTGGAGATGGTGCGAACCGGGGATATGCCGCTCGACCGCGAAGCGCTGCTCGAACCGGTGATGACGCTCGACGCTATTGAGAAGAGCCTGGCGACAGGCAACGCGGTGAACTTGCAAGGATAGTAACTAGATTCAGGGCAGCGGCAGGTGATCGTCGTTGCTCGGGGTGGCCTGGCGGGTGGAACGTGCCCCCCATATCCGCTCACTGGGCCGCCTTTTCCGAGTTGGGGAACGCGCGATTGGGCGTCATCCGCCGGGGAATCGATGCCAAAGGGCTGGCACGGGCGATGGAAACGATTCTCCATCGCCCGCTGGCAACCCGAAGCGGCACGTGCCCCCGCAACCGTCTCCGAGCTACCTCTACCAAGCCTGCCCCCCCGGGCATGATTCCTGGGGCGCCCGAATCTTTGGTTCGCGCGCGGGACTGTCCGCGGCGAACGAGACCATTCGTGATGAGTCCTGTCGAGAACCTGGGGTACTAGCGGCCCCAGCTTGCAGATGGGCTGTCTTCGTTTCGGCCATCCCGTGTGTCGGCTGGCCCGCTTGCGTTCTCGACAGTATGCATTGCAAGGCTCGTGCCAAACACCTCAAGTGCCTTACAAACATCGGTGTTACCCCAAGTAATACCTCATAAGATAGGGTGCTACATTCTCAGAAAGAGCACGTTGCAGATGCCAAGAGCCGCGGCTCCG
>CAZSJP010000392.1:0-5196 GCA_964606675.1 uncultured bacterium | reverse complement strand
CTCCTCCATCATCTTCACCGCGTTCTCGGTGAACTTCGGTCCGCCAATGTGCTGCCACGACGCTATCTCTTCGTACACGACCAGACCAAGACGGTCGCATGCGTCTAGGAATGCAGGATGCATCGGGTAGTGGGAACACCGTACGAAGTTGGCCCCCATCTCCTTCAGCAACTCGACGTCGTGCTCCTGGAACGAGGCCGGCAGAGCATTGCCCAGCCCCGGATAGTCCTGGTGTCGGTTCGCTCCGCGAAGCACCAACGGCTGGCCGTTAAGGAAGAATCCCTTGTCAGAATCGAACTCGAACCACCGGAATCCGAAGTTCAGGCAGCGCTCGTCGACCAGGATGTCCGCATCGTATATCTGCACGCGCGCTTGATACAATGCCGGCTCGTTCGGCGACCACAATCGCGGGCTTTCGACCGGTGGCAGCTTCACTCCGACGGTCGTCTCGCCTCCCGCGATCACGGACGCTTCTTCGATGCCTTCGCTGGCTGCGTTGCCGTTGCTCCGGTCTATCACCTCGACCACCACACGTGCGTCGGCATCGGTATTGCGGCAGTTTCGCAGACGCACGCTAAGCTCTATGACTCCCGACGATTCATCGACGGACGGCGTGTCGACGATGACGCCGCAGTCCGGAATATGGAGGTGATCCGAGATATCGAGACCGATCTCCCGGTATATGCCGCCGTACAGATTGTAGTCCGGGATATCCTTGCCCGGCAACACCTCCGGATTATGCTGGTTCGTGACCCGCAGCGACAGTATGTTCTCACCGGCAGGATCCAAGTGCCCCGTCAAGTCGACACTGAATCCGGTGAACCCACCCATAAAATCGCCAAGGAAGTTGCCGTTTAGCCAAACGTGAGTGACCGCGAACGCACCGAGTGCCGTCAGCTCGACGTGAGCGTCCTTCGGCAATTGCGGGAGCAAACGCCGGTACCACCCCGGGCCGCGATAGTAGCCTCGTTTCGGTAGAAACGTGTCTTCTGCGTTGAAGCAGTGCGGGACCGTGACCGTGTCCCACGAGGCGTCGTCGTACGAGGGGTTCCATGCGTCGGGCGCTTCGTCGCGCAGGAAACGCCAGTCGTGCGCAAGCGGAAACCAGGATCGCCGCATCGATAGTTCCTTTCAGGAAGACGTGTGTCGCAGTACACCAATCTCGCGATCTTGTCGATCCAAGGCAACGAGCAGACTCGAAATCCAGCCGGAACGGATCGACGTTGCCAACCGTGTAACGATGTGATCGAGCCGGAATCGCGGACCTCGTACACTAACTCTGCATGCTGGCGCGTTCGCTAGGGTGAGATGCTCGCATGAACGCCTTGCTTGGCCGGCGAGGCAGAGCGTCCTGCAACGTTCCACGTGATTGATTGCAGAAGCGATAACTGGAGACAGGAAGATGAGAAAGACATTCTGGGTTTTCGGAGCTGCCGCTGTAGTAGCGGCGTTGGCCATCGCGATCCCCGCAATGGCCCAACCGGGCGACCGCGGAGCAATGGGCAGGCAAGGCAGCTGGCACCAATGTGGCGACAAGGGACCAGGCGGTGCTGACGGCATGATGGGCATGAGGTTACGCAATCTGAATCTCACTACCGATCAGCAGACGCGCATCCGGCAGATTCGCAGCAACGCGCAGAAAACGATCATCCCGAAACGCGCGGAGATTCAGGTCAAGCGAATCGAGCTTCGAGATCTCATGCACGTGGTGCAGCCAAACAAGCGCCAGATCGAAGGCAAGGTCAACGAGATATCCGAGCTGCAAAAGGCGATTCACATGCTGATGATCGGCGCGCGGCTCGATGTTCGAAAAGTGCTGACCACAGAGCAGTTGGCGAGGTTTCTCAACCCGGACCAGGAAGGTCCCGATGAGGCGTCGGGTCGCCCGGGCAGGCCCGCGCGTAGGATGAGACAACGCTAGCGAACGCCTAAGCACCGGCGAAACACAGTGTCCACGGGGGCGACCAGGCGATCGGTCGCTCCCGTTCCAAATTCCGTACCGGGATTAGTCCCCGTGTCCGGATACCTACTCCGGTCTACTTCCGACCCCCAAGCCAAGTGCGACGCGATTGGCGAAGCTGAAGTAACTCACGACGAGGTTCATGTCCACGATTTCCTGGTCGCTGCATCCGATGCTGCGGAGGTCGTTGAGGTCCGCTTCTACAACGTCCGAGGGCATCCTGTTCAGCTTCAGCGCGTAGACGAGCATAGCCATCGTGCGGTCCGAGAGACCCGCGGTCCACACGTTCTGACGAATGCGATCGATTTCCTCGTCGCTCTTGTGTTTGCGCAGCGCCTCGGTTTCATACTCCACGCCGTACTTGCACCCGTTTGCGTTCGATACGACCAGCCCGATCAGGTCGCGGTCCGCCTGTGAGAGGCTCGACTCGCCTAACATTATCGTGGAGAACAATCTCACGTGAACGAGCATAGCAGCGGGGTTCAGGCTCTGCACGCCGAAGATGTTCGCGATTTCCCTTGGGAGGGATGCCACCTCGTTGTTAGCATCGCTCAGTTCGCTGCTGGCTTCGGATTCATCTACCCGACGTATCCACGCCATGCTGTCCACTCCGCTTTGGAGGCCCAATTCCGGCTCCGGTGTCCAGCCCGGCACCGATGGAATCGTGGAAGAAGCTACTCTATCGAGGACTGTGCCGAAAGTGGCTGCCGTCTTGTCATTGTCGTCGTCGTACACGATGCCCCCCGATGGATCAATATGATTCTGGCGTATTGCGCGGTGTACCTATATGGTACATATCTGCCAGGTCAGGTTGCGCTACCTATGCCCGAGAACTCGCAAGGTAGCACCACTTCTTGCGGCTTCCGCCGGGTGTCCGGGCGGACTCCTACTTTGCGTCGAAAGGCATAATCCGCAATTTCGATGCCGCCGAACACCTGACCTTCAGTTCATCTCCGGTGCCCATGAAGATGTCGCGGTCGCAGTCGACCGAAACCGTCTCCAAGCCACGTACAAGCTCCGCCTCGGTTGCTTGGCCGTCGGTGATTCGTATCACCGCTGGGAAGAGACGTTGTACGTAGATGGCGACTCCTTCAACGGGATCGATCATCACGGTCGAGAACGGTGCCGGCGCTCCCGTCCACGCCACTCGATTCGTGGGCACTCGTGCCACGTCGGTTACGAGTTCCGCTAGATCGACCCCGTCTCCGGCCCGCAGAATCAGGTCCGCGCGATTGCCCTGTGCCGCTCCCTCGAACACCAGTTGACATCCCGGCGCGAACCCGCCGCCGCGCGTTGTGATGTCGAGCACGTTGTTGTCCCCCGATACGTCCACCCCACGGACCCCGACGGCACCTTGGTCGACGCCGATTCGGACCGAGATCGTGTTCTGGTCGCTCCTGCCCCCGACGTCGATGAGCGTGCTGCTGTCGGCGTTCGTATGAAGGTGGCCGCATTCGAGCCTGTTGTACGCGAAGCCACCGCCCGAATCGGGCGTAACGATGCACGTCGCGAAGTTAAGCACCGCCGTGAAAGCGAAGTTGGAGTGCAGAATCCCGGCATGTTGCGTGTCGAACACTACACCGGAGCCGCCCGCGCGTTTACCGCGTCTGAATGGGTGCGGATCGGCTATGGACGACGCGCTGATCTCCGAATCGATGAACACGGCAAATCCGTCGATTGGTACCGGATTCTCCGGCTGCACCCGAAGTGCGGCGCGGGTGCCGCCGTAGACGAGTATCCCGAACGTGTAGTGGCAGTCCATCCCCGAGTCGACGATCAGCATGTCCTTGTCCGACGCCCCCGTCCAGTTCATCACGTACTCGCCGCCATCGATGCGGAAATCCTGCGTTGGGGGCATCTCGATCGTCTCCTGCACGTGGTAGATCGCGTCGCGGCCGCCCCAGCCGCCCTTGACGTACAGATCTTGCTTGCGCTCGACGCAGAAATCGAGTGCCTCCTGCCAGCCGGCGGTTCGAGTGCCATCTGTCTTAGGTCCGAATTGCCTCGTCCCGTCCCATGCAAGGACGACGTACGGCAACTCGACGCACCCGATGCCATCGCTCATCTCGCTAGCTCCCCCGTCAGCGAAGCTGACGACGCACAACATTGCAGCGACGCGAATGTAAGCCCCCACAGTATGCTATCCCTCGCCGATCTGCCGGCCGATGTTCCGGAATATCTCCGACTCGCGAACCCGCTTGCCGCGGTCGTTCGTCCAGTTGTCCGGCATAAAGTTGAAGAAATATGCGCCATCGGCGCCGGCTTCTACGATCTCCTGCGCCCGCCGGAGAACCGCTTTGGCTGAGTGCCGCACGTTGTCTCCGCCGCCCCAACTCGCTCCCGTCGGCCATATCTGCGGCGCGACCAGACATCGTCGAGGCGACCTCTTTGCCGCTTTGACGAAGCGATCGAACGGCCAATCGAGCGAATCCGGCTCGTGGTTGTGCGTCGCCGGCACGACCATGTCGATGAGTCCCTCGGCCATCCATGCCAGCGGGTCCTGCCCCTGCAAAACCCCTTTGTCGGCCTCGTGCGCCACGCGGACGACCAGCGGCTTCTCCGTGAGCAGTCTGGCGCGTCGGACGAAGGCCGTGCCGGCCTCGATCCGCTCGTTCATCGGCGTGTCGGCTGGGAAGAACTGCGCCTTCCGCTCGAAGTCGAGCGAGATACCGTCGACGCCTTTCTCCAGCAGGTCCTCGAACAGCTCACAGAGATACGCCTGGAACCCTTCGTCGCGGAAATCCTTGCGGCAGCCGTCATGCGTCGGGCCGGGCAGCGACTGCAGATGCGCGCGATTGAGGTCGTGATTGAGGCGCACGTTGCCGTACACGGTCAGCCCGTGCTCGTGTCCGTGCTTGACGATGATATCCAGGATATCGAGCGACTGCGCGCCGTAGTGCCGGACGACCCGACCGATATCCTTGTCGATCTGTCTGCCGATCCCGACGCCGTCGAACAGCCTGCCGTGCCGGGTGCGACAGTTGTGCTCACCGGTCGTCAGTATGCTCCAGTCGATGGCCGTCACGCCGGATTCGGCCAACGGCTTCACGAGCAAGTCCGCCGCGTCGCGCTCGGTCATGTGGGTATCGACCAGACCGGCCAGTATGCCGAACCCGTCGTGGTTGAATATGTAGGTTGCGTCTGTCGTCATGAGCTCTCTAGTGTCGCTGTTCTTCTGCCACCTAGGTGTGGAATGTCATGACGTTGTCACCACCCAAGCTGAGGAAGTTGATGAT
>CAZSJP010000391.1:0-5201 GCA_964606675.1 uncultured bacterium | reverse complement strand
GGATATTATAGGAAGTAACTTTACTATTTACAATAATCATGCTCCAACTATTACTCTGACATCTCCAACTGGAGGAGAGAAGTGGTGGGGGACACACAACATCACCTGGAATGCTTCTGATATTGATAAGGATACTTTAATAATAGATATATTCATTAGTACTGATAGTGGATCAAACTGGATAGAATTAGTTACTGATGAGTCTGATGATGGCATCTATTCATGGAACACTACAAGTATTGGTGATGGTAGCAACTATCGTATCAAAGTAATTGTTGATGACAATGTTCTCACCAATGAATCTTCTTCAGTGAACGACTTCACTATAGAAAACTTAGTAAGTGGCGAAGTCGATATTGAAATGGTGTGGATTAATCCTGGGACATTCCAAATGGGGTCAGAAACAGATGATACGGAAATGCCAATTCACACTGTTAATCTTTCTCAAGGATACGGGATAGGGAAGTATGAAGTTACTAACGCACAGTTTGTCGTTTTTCTTAATGATGTTGATGAAGTTGAGCCAGGGGGAGAGCAATGGTTTAATGCTAAAGCGCAAGATACAAGCAGTCATATTATTGAATATGGAGGAACATATGGTGTTGAAAGCGGTTATGAAAACCATCCCGCTATTGAAATCTCATGGTTGGGAGCTAAAGCTTTCTGCACTTGGTTGACGACAAAAAACAGCGATATTTACCGTCTGCCAACCGAAGCCGAGTGGGAGTATGCTTGCAGGGGTGGTCAGCCATATGAATACGGCACTGATGATGGCACGATCAGTAGACGTAATGCGAATTATCTTAATAATATTGGTGATACAACGGTTGTGGGAAGTTACCCTGCAAATCCTTTTGGCTTGTATGATATGAGTGGAAATGCATGGGAATGGTGTGAAGATGACTTTCATGAGAATTACATTGGTGCTCCGACAGATGGTTCAGCCTGGATAGACAATCCTCGTGCTGGTCAACGAGTTGCTCGTGGAGGAACATATGACAGTAGTGCTTTTGGAAATCGGTCATCCTACCGTAATATGTGGGCTCATCCCGAGTACATGGAATATGACTGTGGATTTCGAGTTGCTAGGGAAGATCAATAATACTATCAAGCACTAAAGATTTGTCTATAAATATGCACCGTACCGGATGATTTCACAACAAGTTTATGTTGTGGCTAGTAATTGTAAAAACTGAAAATACTTTGCCGAGAAGGCGGTTCGCGGACTAACTGACAGCATAGAGATAGCAGAAGGGACAAGATGAAGAGGAGAGGACAGGTGACGCCACTTCGTGAACGAAGAACGCCGGCATGTTTCTGAAACGTCAAGGTGGACGTTAGACTTAACACTGCGCCCGATCAATACTAAGTGGACTGTGTAGTTTGATAAGGAGATAGAAGAGAAACCATGATTACTGGCGAACTAAAATCAAAAATCGATACCATCTGGAATACCATGTGGTCTGGCGGTATCTCCAATCCCCTCTCGGTCATCGAGCAGTTGACGTATCTGCTGTTCATCAAGCGGCTAGATGAGTTGCACACGCTGAAGGAGGCCAAAGCTGCTCGCACCGACATACCGATAGAGGACCCTGTCTTCGATCCGGATCAGGACCACTTGCGCTGGTCGAGGTTCAAAGATACCGCACCGGAAAAGATGTTCGAAAACGTGCGCAACGAGGTGTTTACGTTCATCAAAACCCTTGGTAGCAATGGAGACGACGATACGGAAGATTCGACCTACGCCCACCACATGAAGGACGCTATCTTCATGATACCCACTCCCCGAGTGCTAGCCAACGTAGTGGATCAGCTCGATAGCATCGACATGGCCGATACCGACACCAAAGGAGACCTCTACGAATATATGCTCGGCAAGATCGCCAGCGCTGGGCAGAACGGTCAGTTTCGCACTCCGCGCCATATCATCAAACTGATGGTAGAGATGACCGCGCCCACTCCGAAGGATGTGATCTGCGACCCTGCCTGCGGCACTGCGGGCTTTCTCATCGCCGCCTCCGAGCACCTGGTTAAACATCACAGCGACATCATCTACAAGGACGCCAATGCCCGCCGCCGCTTCAACGAGAGCACCTTTCACGGCTATGACTTTGACAACACCATGCTACGCATCGGTAGCATGAACATGCTGCTGCACGGCGTAGAGAACCCGGACATCCGCTACAAGGACTCGCTGGCCCAGTCCGACGAGGACGACGCCGAGAAGTACTCGCTGATCTTAGCCAATCCGCCGTTTGCCGGCAGCCTCGACTACGAGTCCACCGCTAAGGACCTGCAGCAGACCGTCAAGACGAAGAAGACCGAGTTGCTTTTCCTCGCCCTGTTCCTGCGCCTGCTCCAGATCGGCGGTCGCGCTGCCGTTATCGTTCCGGATGGCGTGCTCTTTGGGGCAAGCAAGGCGCACAAAAAACTGCGCACAATCCTGGTGGAAGATCAGAAGCTCGACGCTGTCATCTCTATGCCTTCGGGTGTGTTCAAACCCTATGCGGGAGTCTCCACCGCCATCCTGTTTTTCACCAAGACCAACTCCGGCGGTACCGACCATGTCTGGTTCTACGACATGCAGGCGGATGGCTATTCGCTGGATGACAAACGCACCTCACAGCCAGACAAGAGCGACCTCGCCGACATCCTCGCCCGCTGGCAGAAGCGCGATACCGAGGGTGAACGCGCCCGTACCAACCAGAGTTTTCTGGTACCTAAGGCCGAGATAGCGGAGAACGACTACGACCTCTCCATCAACCGCTACAAAGAAGTGGTCTACGAGGTGGTGGAGTACGACCCGCCGCAGGTGATTCTGGAACGACTGGCAGATCTGGAGGAGGAGATTGCGAAGGGGCGTGAGGAGTTAGAGGGGCTGTTGGGATGAAGTCCAACATCAACAAGACCTCAACCTTAGGGGAAGTTGTCGAGTTTCTGGATTCCCAGCGACGGCCCGTTAAGGCTGCAGAACGAAATCCTGGACCGTATCCATACTATGGAGCCAATGGGCAACAGGGAACGATTGACGGTTTCCTTTTTGATGAGCCGCTTGTTCTTCTCGCTGAAGACGGAGGCCACTTCTTTGAACCTGCCCGTGGGATCGCCTACAAGATAGAAGGGAAAACATGGGTAAATAACCATGCCCATGTATTGCGTCCCAAGCCCAGCGTTGACATTGATTACCTTTGTCTCCTCCTCAAGCACATGAATGTAACTCGATATCTGACGGGCACAACTAGGGCAAAGCTCACTAAAGCGGGAGCATGTCGAATCAAAGTTCCCCTCCCGCCCCTGGCCGAGCAGAAGCGGATTGCAGGGATTCTGGATGCAGCGGACGCCTTGCGGGTCAAGCGACATGAGTCTCTCGCCCAACTCGACACCCTCCTTCAATCCATCTTCCTCGACATGTTCGGCAACCCCGTCACAAATCCGATGGGGTGGGAGGTGAAAGAGTTAGCGGAGGCAGTTTCCGTCCAGGGTGGTTTCGCTTTTAAGAGTAAGGACTATTGCAAGCAAGGCGTTAGGTTGGTCAAGATTTCCAACGTTCATAGCGCAAACCTAAAATGGGATGAAATCGACCGCGTTCCAGATGCCTACCTCAAACGCTACAAAGACTTCGCTTTGGAACCTGGCGATCTAGTCATCGCCTTAACGCGTCCGATCATCAAATCTTTGGACAGCGTCAAAATCGCGACAGTCGGACCAATGGACGCGCCGTCGTTGCTTAACCAGCGGGTTGCACGATTCGTCTTCTCGCCCAATAGCACGATAGATAATTCTTATTTACTAGCATTCTGTCGGACACAGTTTTTTAAGAATGCTGTGCAGAGATTCTGCTCAGAATCTCTGCAACCGAATATGAGTACGAAGCAACTGGGGAGGGTGCTGATTGCGCACCCTCCCCTCGACCTCCAACACCGCTTTTCCGCCATCGTCGAATCGGTCGAGCAGCAGAAGGCCCGTCAACTCGCCCATCTGACTGAACTGGACACGCTCTTCGCCTCGCTGCAACAACGCGCCTTCAACGAGGAGCTGTCGGCATGAGTAACTTCACCTTCCTACCAATTGAGTTCCGCGCTGTTGCGGAGTCCGCCACCAGGGCGGAAGGCCACATCATGGGCGACCCGCGCGCGGCCTGCTTCCATGCCCGCTTCACGCTGGAGGCAATCATCCACTGGCTCTACCGGCACGACACAAGCCTGCGGATGCCTTACGACCAGAGCCTCGGCGCCTTGTTGCACGAGCCATCCTTCCAGAATTTGCTACCGCAGGCGGTCTTCCAGAAGGCGCGAGTGATCCAGAAGGTAGGTAACCAGGCGGTTCATAATTCGCGACCAGTACGTCAATACGATGCCTTGCAAGTGGTCAAGGAGCTGCATCACCTCTGTTATTGGCTGGTGCGCACCTATGCCCCCGATGCCTCACGGGAAGGAGCAGCATGGCGGGACGAGCGTGTGCCGCCTGCGGTCAGCGGGGCCGAGGAGGTACCGCGCAGGGAACTGGAGGTTATGGAGAAACGGCTGGCCGAGCAGAACGCCAACGCGCTCAAGCACCAGCAGGAGCGGGATGAACTCGACACCGAACTGCAGTCACTGCGCGAACAGCTCGCTGAAGTCCGTGCAACGAGCGAACAGAAGACCGACACGCACGATTATTCCGAGGCAGAGACCCGCCGCTACCTGATTGATGTGGATCTGCACCGTGCGGGCTGGCCGTTGGATCAGAAGCATGACCGGGAATACGAGGTTACCGGCATGCCCAACAGCAAGGGAATCGGTTTCGCTGACTATGTGCTGTGGGGCGACGACGGCAAGCCGTTGGCAGTGGTGGAGGCAAAGAAGACCACCGTCGATCCGGTAGTCGGTCAGCAGCAGGCCAAGCTCTATGCCGACTGTCTTGAGAAGATGCACAGCCAGCGTCCGGTCATCTTCTACACCAACGGTTATGAGACTCATATCTGGGACGATCTCGCGTATCCGCCGCGGCAGGTGGCCGGGTTCTACAAAAAAGATGAGCTGCAACGCCTTATCCTGCGTCGCTCGCAACGCAACGAGCTGGATGTGGCCCAGGTCAAGGACGCCATCGTCGAACGTTATTATCAGAAACGCGCCATTAGCAGTATCTCCGAGCAGTTTACCAAGGCCCGGCGCAAGGCACTATTGGTGATGGCCACCGGCTCCGGGAAAACCCGTACGGCT
>CAZSJP010000390.1:0-5206 GCA_964606675.1 uncultured bacterium | reverse complement strand
TGCTCTCGCCCGCCTCGATCTTCCGCCCGATCTCATCGAGACGCTCGGTTTGCTCGGTATCGACACCGTCGAAGCGTTCCTCAAGCTGCCGGAAGAGGGTCTGCGTGTCAGGTTCGGCGAAGAGGCGCACGCGCTTTATCGCCAGGCTTCTGGCAGCGAATGGACCCCGCTGCAGGCGCATCGAAACGCTTCTTTGCTTCGGCAGGCGGAGGATCTCGATTATCCGGAGACGGACGCTACGCGCCTGCTGGCGCTAATCGCGCGTCTCGTTCGTCCTCTTCTGCGGTCGCTGGAAAGACAGGGCGAAGTGCTGGCGAGACTTAGGTGGCGCATGAAGCTCGACACCGACGAAGTTCGCATCGAGGAGATTCGCCCGGCGGAACCGACGCTCAACGTGACGCAGATTCTCGAACTGGTGCGTCTTCGAACAGAATCGGTCGCCCTCGAATCGGGCGTAGTCGAGATAGAGCTGACCGCTCACGGCACTCCGGCGCGGCCGGAGCAGACGACTTTGTTGGAGATACGCACCAATCGGGATTTGTCGGCGGCCGATAGGGCATTGGCCAGGCTAAGAGCGGAGTTCGGCGAGGATGCGATCGTCACGGCGCGGTTGCAGGACGGGCATTTGCCGGAAGCGCGTTTCAGTTGGGAGCCACTGCGCGGCACTCGGCTTCCGATGCCTGCATCCGTTGCGGCCCGTCCGCTGGTGAGGCGCTTCTACTCTAAGCCCCTGCCTATGAGTTCGGGTTCGCGTCGGAAGAACGTGGCCGGTCCGCATATCGTGTCGGGGGAATGGTGGCTCGAGGAGACGCACCGGGAGTATCACTTCGCTCAGGTGGACGATCGGCTGCTGTGGGTCTACTACGACAGACCCCGTCGGCGTTGGTTCATACAGGGGCAGGTGGAGTAGGCCGTGTACGCCCCTCTGTGGTGCAAGAGCCACTTCTCGTTCCTCGAAGGAGCCAGCAGCCCGGGCGCGCTGGTAGCAACGGCTCACGAGCTTGGGATCGGATCGCTCGCCATGACCGACCGCGATGGCGTGTATGGCGTCGTGCAGGCGCACGTAGCGGCCCGCGAATACGGCTTGCACGTCATCATCGGATCTCAGATCACCGTCGACGATGGCACGACGATCCTGCTTCTCGCCACCGATCGCGCCGGTTATTCGGGCCTCTGCCGGCTGATATCGACGGGCAGGTTGCGCTCTCCGAAGGGCGAATCGTCCGTTACGTGGGACGAGGTCCGCGATCACTCGGACGGTCTGCTTGCGCTCTGGGGCGGCGAAGGAAGCCTGCTTGCCGACCGGAACGCGTCGCCGAGGACCATCGACGAGACGCGCGATACGTTCGGAGACAGGCTCTACGCCATAGTCGCCAGGCACAAGCAAGCAGACGAGATATCGCGAGAAAGTTGCATCCGCGAACACGCGCGGCACCATCGCCTGCCTATCGTCGCGACGACTGAGGTGCTGTACGACCGGAGCGAACGTCGGGCGCTTCAGGACGTGATGACGTGCATCCGTCATGGCGTAACGCTCTCGACGGCCGGACGCCTCCTGAAACCCAACGCGGAGCACGCTCTGCACACGCCCGAATCGTTCGCGGCGCTCTACGAAGACGACCCCGACGCCGTCGCGAGAACCAACGAGATCTCCGAGCGGTGCACGTTCTCGATGGACGAACTACGCTACCGATATCCATCGGGGAGGCTGCCCAACGGCATGACCGCCTCGGACTGGCTTCGCAAGCTGACGTTCGAAGGGGCCGACAGACGCTACAACGGGAACGTGCCCAACGAAGTAGGTGAACAGCTCGACAAGGAACTGGAGTTGGTGGACAAGCTCGATTACACCGGCTATTTCCTGACGATGCGAGAGATCGTCGAGTTCTGCCAGTCGAAGGACATCCTGTGCCAGGGACGCGGCTCGGCGGCCAACTCGGCCGTGTGTTACTGTCTGGAGATCACGGCTGTCGACCCGGTGCGCATGGGGCTTCTGTTCGAGCGTTTCATATCGCAGGAGCGCGCCGAGCCGCCGGACATCGACCTCGACATAATGCACGAGCGTCGGGAAGAGGCGATCCAACACGTCTACGAAAAGTACGGCAGGAAGCACGCGGCGATGGTCGCGAACCTGATACGCTATCGCGGGAAGTCGGCCGTGCGAGACGTTGGCAAGGCGCTTGGGTTGCCGGCAACCGCTATCGATCGCATGGCCCGGCTGCTGTCTTCGTACGGCGGAATCACTCCGGAGGCGCTGGAGCATGCCGGTCTTAGCCCTGAAGCGCCCGCCCACCGTCACCTATTGCGACTTGCCACGGAGATCCTCGACGCGCCGCGCCATCTGTCGATCCACCCCGGCGGATTCCTGCTCGGACATGAGCCTGTGAACGAATTGGTGCCCATCGAGAACGCGACGATGGCCGACCGCACGGTGATCCAGTGGGACAAGTACGACGTGGAGGCTCTGGGGCTGTTCAAGGTGGACCTGCTCGGTCTCGGCGCTCTGACCCAGCTCGATAACTCGTTTCGTCTGCTGAAGTCATGCAGAGACGTGGACGTCTCGATGGCGACCATATCGCCCGACGATTCGGACACGTTCGACATGATATGCCGAGGCGATACCGTGGGCGTATTCCAGATCGAGAGCCGCGCGCAGATGGCTATGTTGCCGCGCCTGAAGCCGAGAACGTTCTACGATCTGGTGATCGAAGTCAGCATCGTTCGCCCGGGGCCGATCTCAGGCGGCATGGTCCATCCTTACCTGCGTCGTCGCAGCGGAAAAGAGCGCGTGACGTACCCGCACCCGTGCCTGGAGCCGGTCCTGAAAAAGACGCTCGGCGTGCCGCTGTTCCAGGAGCAAGTCATGCGGCTGGCGATAGTCGCCGCCGACTACACTCCCGGCGAGGCGGACCAGCTCAGACGCGACATGGCGGCATGGAAGAAGCAGGGGAACATCGATGGGCACCGGCATTGGTTCATCGAGCGGATGATGGCTAAGGACATCCCGCGGGAGTTTGCAGAGCGCGTGTTCGAGCAGATTCGCGGATTCGGCGACTATGGGTTCCCGGAAAGCCACGCGGCGAGTTTCGCGCTCATCAGCTACGCGACGGCCTGGATGAGACGGCACTACCCGGCCGAGTTCGTCTGCGCCACTCTTAACGCCCAACCGATGGACTTCTACAGCCCTAGCACGCTCGTGCAGGACGCCAAGCGAAAAGGCGTCGACATGCGACCCATCGATATCGGTCGCAGCATGCACGACTGCACGCTGGAGCCTGCCGTCGACGGCGACTTCGCGGTCCGGATGGGCCTCAGATACGTCAAGGGCCTCGGAGCGGAGCAAATCCAGCGGATCGAGGACGCGCGGCATCACGGGCCGTTCGGGTCGCTCGACGACGTTCTTCGGCGTGTCGACCTCGACGAGCGTTCGCTTACGATGCTGACGCGAGCGGGAGCGTTCGACGGCTTCGGAATCGACAGACGTGCGGCGCTGTGGCGTGTGAAAGGCTCGGTTCGGACCGAGCGGAGCGCTCTGGGGCTTCCGGACGGCGAGCCCGATCCGATGTTGCGGCCGCTAACCGAGATGGAGACGTCGGCATGGGACTACCGCAGTTCGGGGCACAGTGCGCGGGCGCACCCCCTATCGGCGTTCAGAGACGCACTGTGGCGGCAAGGGCTGCCGGACGCGAGCGGGGTAGCCCGCATGCGCGATGGTTCGCACACGCGCTACGCGGGGCTTGTCATCTGCCGGCAGCGCCCCGGCACGGCCAAGGGCGTGATGTTCATGACGCTCGAAGACGAGACGGGGTTCGTGAACATCGTGCTCTGGAAGGCCGTATACGAGAAGTATCGCATACTATCCAGAACCGCTTCTTTTCTCGGCGTTGAAGGCACGTTGCAGGCGCAGGAAGGCGTCGTTCACATTGTCGCCGAGCACCTTTGGACGCCGCGCGTGCAGACGCAACCCGAACGCCCGCGGAGCAGGGACTTCAAGTGAGAACCATGGGTCGGCGCTCGCACCGACTGCCCCAGTGAGGCCGTCGGGCTTCGAAACGGCGCGCGAATCTGGTATCATTATGACCTGCTTTCCAGGCCACAACCGGCGCTCTAGTCGGCCTCGGCGCCGGTTCGCCACATTGTCTCGCGAAGAAGCGCTATCGAAGCGGCCGATGGAGAATGCCCATGCACCATGATCCCATTTCGGACCTGCAACAACGGCAACTGATCCAGAACACCACGGGGGACGACGCCCTGCGGGAGCATCTGTCCAGCGGGTCCAGGAGGATATACGCCGGCTTCGATCCCACGGCAGACAGCCTTCACGTGGGTCACCTCCTCCCGCTCCTGGCTCTGCGTAGGGTCCAGCTTGCGGGCCACGCACCGATAGCCCTCATCGGAGGTGCAACGGGCTTGATCGGCGACCCGAGCGGCAAGACGGGCGAGCGCACTCTAAGCGACCGCGAGACCGTTGCCCAGTGGACAGAGAGCCTCGGACGACAAGCCAGGCAGTTTGTCGATTTCGACGCGGGAGCATGCTCGGCGGTAATCGTGAATAACTACGACTGGATAAGCGACCTCGGCACGATAGATTTCCTGCGGGGCGTCGGCAAGCACTTCCCGCTGGGTTCGATGATCGCGAAGGAGTCGGTGCGGGCGAGGCTCAATAGCGAGGGCATCTCATACACCGAGTTCAGCTACATGGTATTGCAGGCCTATGACTTCCTCGCTCTCCACAGAGATCGCGACTGCACGGTGCAGCTCGGTGGCAGCGATCAGTGGGGGAATATCACTGCAGGGATCGAGCTGGTGCGGCGAGCCGCGGGTGCGTCGGTGTTCGGCGTCACGCTTCCACTGGTAGCGAAGTCCGACGGATCGAAGTTCGGCATGTCCGAGACGGGCGCTATTTGGCTGGCCGCCGCGAAGACGTCGCCGTACGAGATGTACCAGTTCTGGATCAACTCGACCGACGAGGACGTGGGGAAATACCTGGGATGGTTCACGTTCCTCTCCGGCGACGAGATCGCCGGGGCGTTGGAATCGCACCGAGACAGGCCCGAGGCGCGCGAAGCCCAGAAGCTCCTGGCGCGAGAGGCGACGAAGATCGTCCATGGCGATGACGGACTCGCGGTGGCTGAGAGGGTGACCGCGGCTCTGTTCGGCAACGACATCCGTTCGCTCAGTCGTGAGGAAATCGAAATGTCGGTGC
>CAZSJP010000389.1:0-5211 GCA_964606675.1 uncultured bacterium | reverse complement strand
GGGGGTGGTCAACTACTCCCAGACGAACGACGGCTACCCGATCGGGTACTTCAGCTACGTCAAGGACAATCCGCTGCGGCTGCGCGTCTGGGGCGACGAGATGGGCTTCGTGAACGTCGGCCTCAAGTCGGGCAGCAAACGGTTTCACAACATGCTCGTGATCGGTGCGCAGCCCGAGCAGATCAGAGAGCCGTTCAGGTGGGTTGTCGGCGCGGGCGTGGGCTTCCAGATTCCCGCCGGGCCGACCTTGGTGAACGCTTCCGCCGACTGGCTCAACATCAACGAGGGCAGCGAGTGGACCACCAGCCTGAACCAGGTCCTAAGAGCGCAGGCAACCGTAGCCTATCCGATCGGCTCCCGCCTGGCGGTTGTTGCGGGTGCGAGCTGGAACATCCTGTTCACGGACCTGGAGAACGGCGAAGACCTGGCGCCATGGACCTCCTCCACCAGCGGCACCGACAAGAAGACCGTCATGTGGCCGGGGTTCCATTTCGGTGTTGAGCTGCAGCCTTAGTCCGCATAGCCGCCTTAGTCCGGATGGCCGCCCTCAGGCGGCCATCCGGACTTTGGGAGATTGCACCGCCGCCTACGGCGACGAGCAATCTCCAGTCGGTGTTGCGACGGGGCCATCGTCGTGCCCTGCGGGCGGCCGTAACGATCTGTAGCGACATGGCGTGCCATGTCCGGGCTGGCATGGGCGTCGTGCCCGGCGGGCGCACGTTGGCAATTCCTTCCGAACTGTGTGTGCGGTGCCCTGGTCCGTTTGGCGCCGACCGTAGGGGCGCAAAGCTTTGCGCCCTTGCTTCGCGACGCCGCGGATCCCACGTCCGTGCCGGCGGACGACGCACGCGTCGTCCCTTGTATGTTCCATGTGTGGTTGTGTTGTGGTGTGGGCGCGGAGACCCCAATGCGCCCAAGGGCGCATACCCCTGCGACGCCACCATCCGCAGACGCAGGGGCGACGGGCTGGTCGCCCTGCCAGGCGGGGCGCAGCACCCGCCTCGCGTGAGAAGACTCGCAACGTCGGCGTCAGCGGACGAAGCAGCACCCGGTTTGTATCGCAGCACCCGAGTTCCCGAAGGGAACTCGCAACGTCCGCGAAGCGGACGCCGGCTATCGGATCCTACGTTCGCCGCTTGCATAGCCGGCTGGCCTGCGGTATCATTCTCGCCCCTATGGACCGAACCGCCCCAACCACAACAGAGCCGACGGCGTCCGGCATGCCCGCGCCCGGTGCGTTCACGCGGCGCGCCGTGGCCGTCGGCGTCGGGCTCGCGGTCGCCCATGCCTTGCTTGCGCCGCTCAGTGCTTACAGGCTGTTTTCCACGGAGATATCCGCGGGCGTTCTGCCCGTCGGCGTGGTCCTGTTGTTCCTCATGCTCACGCTGGCAAACGTCGCCTTTGCGCGGCTCGGGGGGTCGAATCCGTTAAGGCCCGGCGAGCTGGCGGTAATCCTCGGCATGCTCTGGGTCGGGGCGTCCGCATTCCAGGTCGGTGTGCTCGGCAACACGCTCGGGATCATCTCGGCCCCGGAATACTTCGCCTCGGCGGAGAACCGTTGGGCGGAGTTCTACCTGCCACATATCCCGCCATGGTCGGTTCCGTCGAACTCGACAGGCGGCGTGCGAGCTTTCTACAACGGATTGCCTCCCGGCGAGGGAATCCCGTGGGCGATCTGGTTCGTGCCGCTGTTCTGGTGGGGATCGCTGGTCGTCGCGCTGTTCGCAGTCGTGTCGAGCATGATGACGATAGTCCACGAGCAATGGCTGGAGCACGAAAAGCTGCAGTTCCCAATGGCGGACGTGGCGCTCGACCTGATCGGCGATCCGAGCCGAGGCGCGGCGCCGGGTTCCGGGCAGTTCAGCACCCCGGCCTGGATGCGGTCGAAGCTCTTCTGGATCGGCGCGGCCATACCTCTCTTCGTGATCTCGTGGAACATACTGAACTGGTTCGACGCGACTCTGCCGTTCATCCCGCTGTTCTCCAAGGGCGGCGACCTCGGTACCCGGTATTTCCCGAGCATCCCGACGAGGTTGGACCCATTCACCGTCGGCCTAGCGTATTTCACACCTCTGGCCGTTCTGCGAGGCTATTGGATGGGCTTTGCGCTGATCGGGGCCGAGATGGGGCTGGGCAGACATTTCGGCTTCGCCAACGGGATGAACCCGGGGTTCGAGCCGTGGAGCGATTGGGGCACGCAGACGGCGGCCTGGCAGTGCTTCGGCAGCCTGGTGCTGTGGGTGCTATGGAGCCTGTGGATCGGTCGTCGGCATCTCGGGCTGGCGCTCCGTTCGGCAGTGACGCACGTACCGGAGATCGGGCCGCGGCAGCAGCAGCGGTACCGAGTGGCTGTCTGGGGGTTCGTCGCCGGGCTGGTGTACATCGCGTGCTGGTTCAACGCCGCCGGCATGGCGTGGGGCATCGTCGCGATGTTCCTGCCGATCATGGTGCTGACGACGCTGGGGATCGCCAAGATGATCGCCATGTCGAGCTTCGTGCGCGTCCAAAGCCCGGTTAGCGCGCAGACGCTCATCATGCAGACGGTAGGCACCGCCTACATACCGCAAGCGAGCATGACGGCACTCGTGCTGTCATACGTCGTGTTCCGCGCCAACGAGGGGATGATGATGCCTCAAGTGGCGTTCGCGAGCCGCATCGGCGATCGGTACGGCGCGCTCAGGGGGCGGCTCCACGGGGGACTGGGACTCGCCGTGCTCGCCGGCCTGGTCGTCGTCGTCGCGGTCATGGTTGTGCTCGCGTACAACGTCGGCGCGTTCAACTTCTCGTCCCATGCGTTCCGAACCGGGCATATCGAAGCGTACAACACATTGCTGGGCAAGAAGGTGGAGGCCCTGAGCACCGACTGGTACCGTCTTGGCTTCCTTGGCGGGGGCATGGCACTGATGGCCGCGGTGCTTCTGATACGTGCCCGCATCGCGAACTTCTGGCTCCACCCGGTCGGCCTTGTGGCGGCAACCGCGGTGGAGTGGTGGGTATTCAACGTGTTCATCGCGTGGCTGCTGAAAGCGACGCTCGATCGGCTAGGCGGTCACGGCCTGGCCAACCGCGCGCGGCCGTTCTTCCTCGGCCTGGTCGTTGGCCATGTTCTCGGCGTCGGCCTCGGAATGGCTGTCGACGCCCTATTCTTCCCAGGCATAGGGCACCGCGTACCCATCGGGTAGCAGCCTACCTACCACCCGCTCGCACCAGCACGCCATACGGGCTTGACGAGTGCCCCTCCGAGAGCCGCTCGGCAAGCTCATCGGCCTCGGCTGTCCATCTGTCCCGACGAGCCAGCAGCCATCGGTGGTACAGCATAGCCGCCATCGGATCGTCATCGGCGTGAGCATCTACGCGCTCGTCGCCCACGGTTGCGGACACGTCCCACACGCGCTTTTCGGGCGGCAGTGTGCGATAGGCCGACTGCCAACGCTCCAACGCGCTCGCCCGCCGCAAGTAGGCCTCTTGCGCAAGCAGCACGTCCCACCGCTCCAACGACGGGAAGTCGGTCCGGGTGTACCACAGCACGCTATCGGGGCCGACAATCGATTCGTCGCCGTTCCATCGGGCGACAAGATACCTCATGACGTCGTTCGTCAAGGCATCGGCCGGCGGGCCGCCCGTCTCGATATGATGGAGGAAGAATGGCAGGTTCTGCCGATGAACCTTGTATTTGGTGTGGGCGCAGAGCCTGTCCGGCGAGCCCTCGTCGTAGACGATGAGGGAGAATCGCTTGTTTTCGCTCCATGGCGTGCGGATCGCCGGCGGCTTCGGCGGGTCTTCGGTGACCGAATCGGCGTCCGCGACACGCTTCAGGGGAGGTATTCGAGGGACACGCGGTGCGCCATCCGGAGTCGGGACTACGTAGACCTCCGTTTCATCGGCAGGCAATACGTCCGCCAGGCGACGCCCGTTCGCCAGCGGGTTGCTCAGTTCCGCGTAGTCGAGCGTGAAGCCTTCGGGAAACGCGCCGGCTTGCGGCGGGCGCACGAACGAAGCGCCGCACTGATTCACCGGCACCAGGATATCCGCGGTGCAGAACGTGATGGCGGTGGGCTGTCGGATCAGCGGCACCCACGGCGGCACGCTGTACGACCACCAGGCCTTCAGGTCGTCCCAGAGCTTCAGGTCGGCGCCGAGTTCCTCCTGTGTCTTGTCGGCAAGCGCTCGGACGACGTGCAGCACGGGCACGGGCCAGTCGTCCGAGTGCTCGATTCCCTCGTTGAAGCGATCGTTCTCCCGCAGGTACCGAGTGTTGTAGTGCAGGTCCGACGGAGGGACCTCGGCCCAGGCGCACGCGGCTCCGAAGCGCATCCCGGCGGCCATCAGGCACTGGTATCCACCAGCGCTGCCCCCGAAGTAGGCGATCCGCGTCAGGTCCACCCACGGCAGGCGCCGGCCCAACTCGACCATGGACATCGTATGCGAAAGCCCGTCGCCCACGAGGTTCGCGCCGTGGTCGGGGCTAAGATGCGTGGGCGTCAGCACCGCCCAGCCATTATGGACGAACTTCGCCGCGCCGCTCGGCCCCATCATGTAGTGGATGCTGATGCCGAGCGGGAGGCCCTCGGGCGGTGGCTCGGGGATGTTGGGTAGATAGAGTCGCCCACGGCCGACTTTCAGCGCGCCGTCGTGTCCCTTGTAAGGGAACGTTAGGTCGATCTGCGCGATTTCGACGACGTAGGACGTGTCGATCAGCGGATCGTCGTACGTCTTCTCGATCAGCGTGTCCTTCACCACCGCGTATGGCTGCTGCAACGAAAGCGGTGGCGCCATCGGCTCAAGCGCCGCGCAACACGCGATGGCCCACGAGACGACCTGCACACCCAACATGCCGCACCTCCTTGCGTAGTGACCCGTACGAATGAGGGTATACAAGCAGACCGCCGTGTCCTACGGGCATGTCGGCTGCGCGTGGTTCGCGGCGCGGACCTTGGGGGCCTTGGGTGGCGGGGGGGGCGGTGGCTCGTCCCTGGTCGCTGTTACCGATCACGAAAGACCCGACCCCGAATCATGAAGGCCGCTGTTTCCGAGGGTTGTCGCCGATCCCGAGGAACTGCGCCCCGAATCAGGTTGGTCCCCCTCCCTTGGAGCAAGTCGGGCCGACGACAGCCAAGGGGGAGGAGTGCCGCCATCGGCCCTGCGGGGCCAGTGCCCCCTAGATGTGATCTCTCATCAGGTTGTCCACACGGGGCATCAGAGCGATGCTAT
>CAZSJP010000388.1:0-5213 GCA_964606675.1 uncultured bacterium | reverse complement strand
ACGTACGTGAAGTCGCGGCTCTTGTCACCGTCTCCGAAGATCATCGGGCGCTCTCCCTGCCGCATGATAGACAGGAACTTCGGAATCACGGCCGCATACTGAGAATGCGGATCTTGCCTCGGGCCGAAGACGTTGAAATAGCGCAACGCCACAGCCTCGAGCCCCATGGTCTTCGAGAATGCGATGGCGTACTGCTCCGAGGCTAGCTTCGATACGGCGTACGGCGATATCGGCGCGGCAGGCATGTCCTCGACCTTGGGCAGAGCCTTCGACGCTCCGTACGCAGACGATGAACTCGCGACGACGACTCGTCTGACCCCGGCGCGATGAGACGCCCAGAGTACGTGAATCGTACCGGTCACGTTGCATTCGTTCGTAGTGATGGGGTCCTGTACCGAGCGCGGCACCGACGGCAGCGCCCCCTGATGCAGGACGAAATCCGCGCCCTGTACGGCTCCTTCCACGTCGGCATACGATCGCAGGTCGCCCTCGATTATCTCCACGCGGTCGCCCAGGTGCTCCAGGTTGCGCCTGTTGCCCGTCAGGAAGTTGTCGAGGACCCGCACCGACTGATCACGGTCCACAAGTGCGGTAACAATGTGGGAACCAATGAAACCGGCGCCTCCGGTCACAAGGTACGTCGCCATAGCGTTCCTTTCAACAAATATAGGTCATCGCGCGTCTGCCGGCGGTGTCCCGCTCGACACGCGCTACAGTTCTCCGTCGAAGTGCAGATGTGCCGCAAAACCCCGTATGCGCCGCCGCGCCAGCTGGTCGAGGCCCCATCGGGGAGCCGCCAGATCGAGCGTGCACCATGGGGCCAACCTGAGCCTGACACCGGCGTTGAGAGACCGCGAATCGTATTCCACTACCACGCCCGTGCGATGGGTGACGGGGTAGAACACTCCGGCCATGAAACCGTCCAGCACGTGGTTTACCTCGAAATCCTCGTCGCCGGTGCCGCGGTGAGTGTCATACCAACTCACTGCCCAGCCGACGGTTACCTCGACGGCGCCGCTTCCCGAATCCGGCGATCGCCACGTCGCCACGGCGTACATGGCGTTGAACAACATGAACCCGTACATGTCTTGCAGGCCGGCCCCCACAGACGGCACCAAACCCGATCCTCTCACAAGCAGGACTTGCATGCTCATCATTCCGTCGGTGTAGTACGGTCCGACCTCGGCGTCGGCGCCGCCTGGACCGACAGTTCCAGGCATTCCGTTGCCTCGGATCGTGACCTCCAACCTGGGAATGAATCCAACGGTCAGGTAGCCGCCGAAATAGAAGGTCGGGAGGTCTTTCCTGAACTCTTCGAAGTCCTTGGCGGGGAACGCCTGGTAGTCGGTTACCACACCTCCGAATGCGAAACGTTCGTTTCTGGTGACTGCCGCGGACGGCACGAACAGCAGGCCTGTCGACCCGGTCAGCGAAGTCGCCCCGCCGGCGCCATCAACGCATCCGATGGAGACCGAAAGCAGTAAGCAAAGCTTGAAGCGGCTGTTCTTCATAGGCAGGCCGATGCCATGTATCAGGGTCTGCGTATCAACTCACGAACGGTAAGGAACTGGATAATCAGCCCGAGGACCGTTATGACATCGCCTACCGTGAGGAGCCGCTTCTGTACGATGATCACGTCACCTCGGCCCACCAGCGGTATCTCGTCGGTTCGCCCGGCCCGGAGCAGCCCGGCCAGGTCGAGTTGCTCCGGCACCGTTCTCTCGCCGACACGACGCATTATGCGCACGTCTGTCAGGGTTCCCTCGTCCTTGACGCCACCGGCGAGGTATATCATGTCCAATACGGTGGCGCCGTACGGTCTAACGTATGAGCCGCTCTGGTTCACCTCGCCGAATACCTTGACCTTGTCGGCGTCAGGGGCGCCCTTCACTATCACCTGGTCGCCGTCCTGCATCCCAACGAGATCCGCGAGCCGTCCTTCATAGAGGAACTTCTCCAGATTCACGGTCCTCTGCTGCGTCGAACCGTCGGGCCCCACGCGCCTGATCTGAACGCTGGTGAGGTCGGCATCCAAGGTCGGACCGCCTGCAAGGTAGAGCGCGCCCTGCAGGTCGATGCCGTGCGGTACCTCGATGAACCCCGGATTGTTTATCTGTCCGAGAATCGTGATCCGGATGGCGTAGTTCTTCGCGTCGTCGACGATGACGTAGGGCGGGGTCTTCAGCACGCCGGCCAACTGACGCGTCACGCGATCCTCCAGCTGACTCAGCCGCCAGCCGATGATGCTCTCGTCCGAAAGGAACGGGTAATGTATCCTGCCTTCCGCAGACACCACGACGACCTTGGTGAAGATGGGCTCACCCACGACCGTTATCTGCAACGCATCGCCCGCCCTTATCACCCGCTCGTCGGTCTGCGCGACAGCGATGCCGGCCGACAGCAACGCCACGCACAAGCACGCTATGATCGCTCTTTGTGCCATACGCCGGTTTCTTCCCCTCCTGCCCTCAGTGCGGTCGATCGGGAACAGTCTCACATTCCGGCCCTGAACCAGTCGATCGTCTGACGCAGACCATCGCGAAGCCCCACGGTCGGTTCCCAACCCAGCAGCGTTCGCGCCTTGGTGATGTCCGGGCGGCGTATCTTCGGATCGTCCGGTGGCAATGGGCGAAAGCCTATCTCGCTCGTGCTTCCTGTCAAATCTACTATCATTCTCGCCAAATCGATCACCGTGTATTCGTCGGGATTGCCGATATTGGTCGGCAGATGCTCATCGGAGTCCATCAGAGCCGATACGCCGGCGATCAGATCGTCCACGTACTGAAAGCTCCTGGTCTGCTTGCCATCTCCGAACACCGTGATGCGTTCGCCCTGCAACGCTTGCGACACGAATGCCGGTATCGCGCGGCCATCGGCTGGGCGCATCCTCGGCCCGTAAGTGTTGAATATCCTCACGATGTGCGTGTCCACACCGTGGTGCCTGTGGTATGCCATGGTGATCGCTTCGGCGAACCGTTTCGCCTCGTCATACACAGACCGGATGCCGATCGGGTTGACGTTGCCCCAATACGACTCCGGCTGAGGGTGAACCAACGGGTCGCCATAGCACTCCGACGTGGATGCCAGGAGAAACTTCGCGCCCTTGGACGACGCCAGCTCGAGCGCGTTCTGAGTCCCCTTGGCGCCGGCCTCCATGATCTGGATCGGAATCCGCTCGAAATCGATCGGGCTCGCCGGGCTGGCGAAACAGAGCACGTAGCCAACGTCGCCCGGCACGTCGATCGGCACCGTGACGTCGTGCTCCATGAACTCGAACCTGGCGTCATCGCCGAATTGCTCGACGTTCTCCATGCTGCCGGTCACCAGGTTGTCCATGCACACTACTTCGTGCCCTTTGCTCAGCATGGCCTCGCAAAGGTGCGAACCTATGAACCCGGCGCCACCCGCCACAACTACTCTCATGGACACTACTCCCGCAACCACGTTGCGCCGCTAGGCGCCGCAAAAAGCGTAAGTCTAATAATTTAAAGCCGTATGCCTCATGTGTCAACTGTGCCCCGGTTGGGAGCGGTCAGTTGAGGCGCCATCCGAACGCACGTATCTTCCATGTCGCAATGCATATCGCAACCGCAATCTATCCCATTTCGCCGGCAACGCTCTGGCTCGGCCTGTTGGCGGCGACGCTCAGTGGCGCGGCCTCGGCGATGGATGCCGGCGCCGGTCTCGACGTAGTCAGCGCGAACGTGATACGAGATTCTACTCGCGGCGGGCCTTCGCTGCAACCGTCGTTGTGGCTCCACTTGCCGTCGCTGAGGTCCCAGATCGGCATAAGGTCGTCCGTAGAGTTTGACGGGCTACACCCCGACGGCATCGTCGCGGACATTACCACCGGTACGACGATCGGCAGCCGTGCGTGGCTCGGTCTCACCGCTAGATGGAGCCGGTTCTTCTCCGGCGACGGGCACGCTTCGGCCCGCTCACTGGAACTTGGCCTCGCAGGCAGTTGGTTCCATCCTCCCTACAGGCCGACTCTCGCAGCCGTGGTTGACGTCCTTGCATCCGAACGGGTGTTGGCTGTCGTGAGCGTTCCCTACACGGTCAGGCTCGGAGTGCTGCCACCGCTCACGGTCGTCCCGGAACTTGGGATCGACGTGCCGACAGGCGCTGCCGACGTGTCCGTGAGGTACTTGTCGTTGACTGCTCTTGTGGAGCACAACTGGAGTTGGTTCACGTTCGTTCCGGTGGTAGGCATTGTGCCGCGAGGCGAGCGCATCGGAGATTGGACAATCTGGGGAGGCGTGCACTGCGGTGTCAGTCGGTAGAATCCCGCGCGTGACCGGACCGGATCTGGCTGCGGCGACACGTGTGTTCGCCCCTATGGCATTGGCGCTCACGATCGTCTCCGCCTGCGCCCCCGGCCTTGACCCGCAGCCCCGCCCTGCCCGGGAACTGGTGGCCGTAGTGCTCTCCACGCCGGGCTGCGAGAGCCTGCAAGCCAGGGGCAATCTGACGATATCGTCGCCTGAAGGCGTCTTCCGCGGTGCGGTCCTGATGCACTACCGTTACCCCGATTCGCTGCGCGTCGTCGTGCAGATCGGGCTGGGATCGACGGTGGCCGATATCGCCATGACGGGTGCGGACGGCATCGCCTACTTGCCGCAGCACCGTCAGGCCCTCATGCTCGATGCCGGCAGCGCAATCGGGCTGGGATCGGCGTCGGTGCACCCGTCGCTGCTGATGACGTTGTTCCGCCCGGCACAGGCCAGCGACATGATCGACACGAGGGTCGCGGTGCCCGAGAACGGCGCCTACGTCCTCCGAAACGAGTCGGTCGTCGGCGTGCGCACGTGGCGGGTCAGTGCGGAGCTCGACCTGATATCGGAGCATTTCGTCGACGCGCAGCAAACGTTGGCGTGGCACCGAGAGTTCGCCACCCGACGCGGACTGCGAGTACCAAGCGCGGTCAGCCTCAGCCTCGGACCAACGCAGACGTCTGTCACGTTAACCCGCATCGACGGCTCACCGAGGTGGGAGAGAAGCCCGTTCCACGTCAGGTTGCCGGAGGGCATGGAGCCGGTGCCGCTCGTGCCGCTGAGGTAGCGCCGTGGGCGCGCCGGCTGCCACGAACTACATCTGAGGCGACAGGATATGGATTCGAGAGAACGGACCTTCCTTGCGCTCGAACGGCACGAGCCGGATCGGGTGCCCCGCGATTTCCGGTGCTCGGCCGGTTTCGAGCGAAAGCTCGAACG
>CAZSJP010000387.1:0-5251 GCA_964606675.1 uncultured bacterium | reverse complement strand
GCCGCCCTCGTCGTAGGTCGCCCCCGTTTGCCACCCGCCGTCGGGATCGCGAGGCTCGAACGCCCGAGGGATCGCCATGCGAGGGTTGTCGGGCAACTGCGTCAGGTCCATCGGCCCGATATCGAACGGCCCCATCGTCTGCCACTCCGGGGCGATCTTCCGCGCTTCCGGCATGAACGGATGAACGCTGATCGGCCCGCGCTTGACGACCTCCATGCCGTCGATTCGCACGATCGCCTCGTACGCCGGAGCCGGGATGCGCATGTCATTCGTGCCCGTGAACGTCATCACCGCCGAGTCCGCCTCACCGGGTGCCAGCATGCGAACGATGGAGTCGGGGTCGGCTCGCCATGCGCTCCCTTCCGGCGTCGTCGCACGGACTACAGCCGTCAGCGCACCGGACATGGCGTTAGTGAACTTGACACCGACGGCGACTGCTACGCGCCCGCCATCGGTCTCGTCGATTGCAGGAGCCCCCGGCGATATGGCTCGATAGGCGCCCTGGGCGAACCCCGCCGGTGCGATCGTCGGCGACCAACTGTGGCCCGGCTCCTCGACAGACACGTGCACCGAGTCGCTGTCGACGGTGACTAGAGAGTAGTGGTGAAAATGTCCCAACTGCTTGACCGGGCTCGGTCGCAGGCTCGCCCCGGTTGCGCCGTGGACGATGTATACCCGCCCGTTGCGGCGCTCGTACTGGAGCGTGTGCCAGTGGCCGGCGAACACGGTGTAGGGCCTGTCGCCAAGCGCGGCCTCGATCCGGAGCCACTCAGCATTATCCCTCGCCCATGCCGGCTTGTGCATGAAGACGAACGTGTGCCTGGCATCGGATTGTGCCGCGAGCGCAGTTTCGATGGCGCGCAGTTGCTCGTCGCCGAACGAGATCGACTGGTCGTCCAGCACCTCGTCGGTGTTGAGCGCGATGAAGTGGCATCCCTTGTACATGAAGTCGTAGTACGTGCGTCCGATGTTCCGTTTCCACCAACTCAGGCCCGTGGCGAAATCTACGTCGTGGTTGCCCGGCAGGAACAGGAACGGGACGGTGATCGAGTCGGCGTGGCTGTGGAACTCTTCCCACTGCGAGATCACCTGCGTGCTGTCGTCGGTGTAGCCTTGGACGAGATCGCCGACCATGATGACGAAGTCGGGGTCGAGGCGACTGACTTCCTCGATCGCGCGGTCGAATATCGGCCAGTTGACGTCGAACCCGCCGGTCTTGTCGCCGAGGATCGCGAAGGTGAACTTGTCCGGGTCGGCCGTCCACGGCCGCTCGATGCCCGGCGTGCGGTCGGGCATGGCGGGCTTGCCCGCGGTCGGGGCGGTGACGGGGCTTGGCTGAGCGCAAGCCAGTGCGAATGCGGACATTGCCAGTGCCATTAGTGCGGTGCGAATCATCGTATCACTCCTCAAGATCGCTGACGATGGTGGCCTTGGTGAGATCGAACCGGAACATCCAATTGTACGGACAGCCATGCCGAAGGGGGAAGGCGTGCGCGAGCAAGCTCGCGCCTGGAGTTCCCAGTGGAACTCCGACGGGTGCCTCATCGGGGGGCAGGTGTTCGCGAGCAAGCTCGCGCCTGGAGTTCCCAGTGGAACTCCGACGGGCAACTTGGGAGGGTGAGGTAGAAAAGGGCGCTCATGCACGCATAGGGTGTACCGAGGGGAACTCCGACGGGCAGTTCGGAACGGACAGGCAGCGATCTGCGGAAAACCGTCACAAGGCGCCCCTAGGGGAACTCCGGCGGCCAACTCGTGAGGCACCATGTGCATCTGAGCCGCAGACGCGCACATGGCGTCCTTAGGGGAGATTCGACCGGCAGCGTGGGAGGGTGAGCTAGATGTGGGCGCTCTGGCGCGCACGAGGTGTACGGAGGGGCACTCCAGCGGTCAGCTCGTGAGAGTAAGGTAGCCGTGAGCGCTCGAACGCGCACAAGGAGCACCTAGGGGAGCTCTGATAGGTCTTGGTGCCCTATCCGGAGTGCGAGCACGGACGCGTGGACAATCAGGCGTTGTTCTGCAACTCAGGAGTCACCTTGACCGCTGAGGTCCAATCAACGATGCGGCGGACGAACTCGGCCACGTCGTCGCTGAGCGGCGTGAGCCCCGCCGTGCCAACCGAGAAGCTTCTTCCCGCGCACGCTGCTACTATCGTGCGGAGGCGGTCCGACATCTCGCCGGAAGTCGCACACAGGACGTCATTGGGGTGCAGGCTGACGTGGAGATGGATCGAACCGGGCACGTTGGCCAACGACTCGGCGAGCGAGGTCCACGGGCTGACTTCGAGGCTCGCCAGGCTGCGCAAACGCAGGAGCAGCTTCTGGAACGGTGCCGCCTGGTTGCCACATGAATGCACACCGGCCACGCCACCATGGAACGCCTCCAGCTCGGTGTATCTCGGTAGGACGAAATCCTCGAACATCGCCGGCGTGATGAAAGGTGCGTTGATCCAATCGTCGCCGATACTTGTCGGGCCGAGGGCAGAGCCGAAGTGTCCGCACCACGCCTCGTGCCATCGGCAGCGTTGCTCCGTCAGATACCCAAGCAAGTCGCGCACGAATTGGGGACGCTCGCGGATATCCATCACGAAGTTCTCGTATCCACGCAGTTGGACCGCCAGGTCGAGACATCCCCGCCACCATTTCATGGCAAACGGGACACCGAGGCGCCCCTCGGCGATGGCGGTCAAATCGTTGTGCCAGCGCAGGAGGCGTGGCATCCAGCCGGATGTGCCGAACTCCACCGGGTGCAGCAGGCGCACGTCCGGTTTGCTCGCCATCGGATGGTCGCGCCCCATGATCGGCACGCCGCGCCCGTCGATTTGTACGTCGATCCCGACGAACGTGTATTCCGGGTAGTGACCGAGCCACGATGGCACTGCGGGGTCGATAGGCTGATCGTCGTCGGGGAACTGTTCCCACCGCCAGAGCTTCTGCTGCAGCGTTTGCTCGAGGTAGTAGCGCGGGTCCTCGAAGAATCTTCCCACGTCCATGTCCGGAAATACGTGCTTCCAGACGATGGGTTCTTCCATGCCAAAGGCGGTCTTCCTGCGCCGTTGGATGCGCTCGGCATTCCGCTCGCTACCGGCGGCGTCCAACACGCGGTCTATCAGTTGCCCGGTGTCACGGTCCATCGGCCGACATTGCCCCGTGTACGCTTTGCCGGTGCTCGCCACGACGCACGTGCGAACGGTGCGTCTGCCTCACAAGATCGGGCTGCTCTCCAGCGGGTGTCAAGCCTGTCGCCGACGGAGTCTGCGACAACGGGTTCGTGGCACGAGAGAATCGAGTTCGCGTAGCGTCCGCGGCGAACTCGCAACGTCCGCGGCGGCCGCCTGCGGCGGCGACGCGGACGACGCCTTGCCGCCGACCGACCGACGACGTACCCATTCATTGCGCGCACGCCGGCATGTCAGGCAAACCGACGGATGGAGTCGCATACGTGCAAGAACCACTCAGGCTACCGGACACCGATGGGGGCGATCGGCTGACGCTGCTGGCAATCGACGACGTATCGCTGCCGATGCGAACCGGCGTGTGTCTGTATCTGACGAGGCCCGACGTGTGGCCCGACCCCGTGCTTGCGCCCTCGCCTCGCGAGAGCGATGCACCTGACAACGCCGCGACGCATTTCTATGGCACCGTGCTCCACGACGGCGGGCGCTTTCGGATGTGGTACTACGCCTGCCATTGGGGCAAGAACCCCGATTGGCCGCCTCGGATGATGCAGCAGATCGCGAAGAAGCCGGCGTGGCTCGAAAGCGACGCGGGCATATATCAGGGGCCGCTCTGTTACGCCGAGAGCGACGATGGCATCGCGTGGACCAAGCCTGCGCTCGGGCAAGTCGCGTTCAGGGGCACTAAGGCGCACAATGCTCTGGCATTGCCGCACACAATCGTCTCGGGCGCGACGGTCATCCGCGACGACGCCGACCCGGACCCCGAGCGTCGCTACAAAATGGTGTACCAGTTCTTCCCCGATCAGACCGAGCCTCCGATCGACGAGCTGGGCACGGCGCCGACGATCGCCACCGCCATCTCTTCCGACGGGCTATGCTGGGAGGTGACGGGCATCCCGTACAGGAACGAGTTCGACGAGCACTCTTCGTTCTACAAGTTCGATGGCGCGTACATCGTCAACTACCAGACCATGGCATCGATATCCCACTGCTCCGAGGGCGGACACGACTGCGGCAGAACCGGGATGGTGAAGCTCTCGCCCGACTTCGATACGTGGGTCGACGGCTCGGCGGTATCGTTCGGGCTGCCCGAGCCGCCCGACCCGGCAGATCGGGGGATGCTCCCGGAGTACGATCAGGTCCATCTCGGCGGCGGGGCCGCCGCCGTGGGCAATGTCTGCGTCGGTCTGTTCGGACGCTGGCACAACTCGCACTTCCAGGAGACTTTTTCCGAGATATCGTGCGACCTCGGCCTGGTCGTATCCAACGACGGGATACACTTCCGCGAGCCGGCGCAAGGCTACAACTTCATCTCGCGACACGACTCGCCCGCCACGCCGCTTGCGGCCAAGGTGTACAACACGAACCTCTGCCAGGGCAACGGCATCCTCAACGTCGGCGACGAGACGCGCATCTACCACGGCCGATGGCGGAATGTCGGGTCGAAGCCGGACGACATTGGCGACTACTACGCGGAGGTCGCGCTTGCCACGATCGGGCGCGACAGGTGGGGAGCGCTGGGGCTGATGCCGAACGCGGAGGCGGGCGTTGTGTGGTCGGCCCCGATACGCATCCCCGAAGGCGGTTGCAGATTGGGCCTGAACGCCGATGGCCGTGACGGGATCGCGGTCGACGTCGCGGACGAACGGTTCTGCATCATAGACGAGTTCAGCGGCGAACGGAGCGGCAGCATGTGCGACGGCGACGGCATCGACGGGCGCGTGGTCTGGGTCAACGACGCCGGTCGTCTCGCCGGGAGCACCGTCAGGCTGCGCATACGGCTGACCAAGGTCGCAGAGGCGCTGCCGCGCCTGTACGCCGCATATCTGAGCGCGTCGTAGCTTCGGGAGAGAGCCATTGCACCGAACAAGCGATTTCGAGGTGCAGACCGCCCACGGAACGTTGACCGCCACGCTGATGGAGCCAACAACGGATCGGCTTGCGAGCGACCCGCTCACTCTGCTGACGTTCGCCACCGACCGAGGTCCATCTCTGACTGCCAGGCCTTACGCCATAGCTGCCGGGAAGTTCGTTGAACGTGGGCACCGAGCCGCCAGCATCGACCTGCCGGCTCAC